>CALCNF010000098.1 GCA_937897815.1 uncultured Pseudomonadota bacterium
CCTTCGAGAGCGTCGAGGTAGCTTCGGAAGAGGTCGGCTGCGCACACGACCTGGCTGGCGATCCCGGAGTAGGCCGCCGAGCAGCTCTGGTAGTCCGCGCACCCGCAGCCCATGGCCTTATCCAAGCGAGCCTGGGCGATGTTGCCCTCGTAAGAGACGAGACTCTGCTCGACTTGCATCCGAACGAGGAGCACCAGGGGGCTGATGCGATACTCCAGGGCGGCGTCCACCAGGTGGGACGAGAGCCGACGGCCGTCGGGGAGGGTGAGATCGGCCAGGCGCGAGCGACGGCCATAAGGCGAGTCCTCGAGGAAGGCCTGAACCTCCGCCTTGGTCATGAACCCGCCGTCCTCAAACGCGAAGTCATCCATGATGCGATCGGCGTCAAACAGCGAGCCGTCCGCCTTGCCATCCGAGAAGGCGACGAGATCCGCCGGGTCGACCTGATTGGTCTCGACCTCCACCGCGTCCTCGGCGCACGCGCCCAGGGCCAGGGCCAGGGCCAGGGCCAGGAGGATCAGCGCTGTCAGGCGAGACTTCATGCACTCGTGCATACCATGAGGCCCGTGGCCCGACGAGGAGCTTGGCCGACGTATCGGAGACAGTTCGCCTCGGGTAGACTCCTGGGAGCGCCCGCTCCGGGCGCGCTCATCCACCCGGGAGATCATGACAGCCACCCAGACGGACCGCGCGCGGGCGACGCTCTTCGTCCGGACCATCGCTCTGCTCTTTGTGGTGGCGCTCGCTTCGGTGGTGGCGCAGCTTGACCTGCTCCTGGGCGCCGATGGGCTCTTGCCCGCGGTCGAGCGGCTGGCCATCGACGACCCCACACGGCCCCCCAACCTCTTCTCCTTGGGTGCTGGAGACGCGTGGCTCTGGGCGGTGGTGATCGCCGGGGCCGTGGGCGCGCTCTCGGCCCTCGTCGGAGCGGCCCAGCGGGCGGGCCTCGCCGTGGCCTGGCTGGCGTTCTTCTCCATCAGCGTGGCGGGCGCCGGGCTCTACGATCTGGTGGCCGACGCCCTGCTGATCCAGCTCGGGTTTGTCGCCCTCCTGATGCAGTGGTTCCCGAGCTCACCCTGGCCGCGGCGCCTGGGCGGCCTGCTCATAGGCAAGGTCATGCTGGAGTCCGGGCTCCATAAGCTCGTCGACGTCGGGCAGGATCCAGGCTGGCTGAACGGCGCGGCCATGAGCTCCTTCTTCGAGGTCGCGGCCATCCCCGGGCCGCTCGCGCCCCTGGCCGACGCGCTCCCCCACCCGGTGATGATGCTCGCGGGATGGACCGTGCTCCTGACGGAGGTCGTGGGTCCCTTCTTGCTCCTGAGCACACCGCGCCTCAAGCGCGTCGTGCTCCTGTCGTGGATGGGTCTGATGGTGGGCATCATCGCCACCGCGAACTTTGGGGTGCTGCCCTACGCCATGCTCGCGGCCTGCCTGCTCCTCGTGGAGGACACCTGGGTAGAGCGCCTCTGGTCGCGCCTCGCCCAACCCCTGCGACTGGAGCGGCTCAAGGTTCCCGAGACCTCCGCGCGGGTCCTCGGCTGGGTCCAGGGCGCGAGCCTCGCGCTGATCCTCTGCTCGAGCGCCCAGGTGGGCTTGGACCTCTTTAGCCCGCCCGGCCCCAGCTCGCCGACCGTGTGGCTACACTCCTGGCGCGTGTCGACCCCCTACTCGATGTTCCGGAGGATTCCGCCCGAGCGCATGGAGATGCAGCTCGAGGCCCAGGTCGATGGCCGATGGGGAGACGTATACCTGGCCCACAAGGTGGGACCCACCGACGCCCACCCCGGCATCGTGGCGCCCCATCACCCGCGGCTTCCGTTCTTGCTCTGGTTCCAGGCGACCCTGGGGCGCGGGCTCCCCGACCTCCGACCCGACGGGGCGAGTCTCACGCAGCGGGGAGACGAGCAGCTGGTCCGCGGCTCCTCGGGAGCGTCGAGGCGTGTCGCCCAGCGGCTGACGCGCGCCCTGTGTGACCCGGCGGATCCTCGACGAGACGCCTTTGACCCGGCGCCGACCGGGCAGGTGGAGGCCGTACGAGCGATCCTGTGGAGCTACCGGTTCGACGACGGAGGGTCGGTGTGGGCGCGAGAGGCGGTGCAACGCTCGGAGCCCGTGGGTTGCGAGACGATCGGAGCGCCGATCGATGGAGGTGCCAGATGAG
>CALCNF010000099.1 GCA_937897815.1 uncultured Pseudomonadota bacterium
CCCCGCCACATCCGGCGATGTCTGTGACGGCGCTGGCGGGTGTTCGGGTAAGGCTGCGGTGTGTGGCAACGGTATCGTGGAGCCTGGCGAGGAGTGTGACGGGGGCTCATGCTGTTCGGGCTGCAGCAACGTGCCCAACGGCACAGTGTGCGGCGAGCCCGAGCCCTGGGAGTGCTACACGACGGTCTGCAGCAACGGCTCCTGTGGTGGCTGGCAGGACAACTGCGCGTTTAATGAGCACTGCTGTGAGGGGGGGTGCTTCCCGTGGGAGATGCAGTGCCCGTGAGCGCGCCCTCTCAGAGCTCCGTCAAAAAGTAGGCGTTCACGGGCTCTCGGACGCCCTTGAGCTGGAGCGACCCCGCCTCTTCCAGTGCCACTGAGTCGCCGAGGAGCCGCGCGGTCTCCTCTCCAAGGAGCACCCGCCCGGGCGCGCTCGCGCTCTCGAGCCGGGCGGCGATGTTCACCGCGGGTCCCAGGACCGTGTAGTCCGAGCGCGCTCTTGAGCCAAAGTTGCCGACCACGGCCTCACCGGTGTTGATGCCGGTGCGGGCCTGCAGAGGATGCTCCATCTCCAGCGCCCTGACCCGCTCATGGATCGCCATCGCGAGCGCCACGCAGCGCTCGGCCTGCTCGCGCGGCTCCAGAGGCTCGGGCGCGCCGAAGACGATCATGACGCAGTCGCCGATAAACTTGTCGATCGTCGCGCCGTGCTGATGGGCGAGATCTGCGATCTCCGCGAGGTACCGATTGAGCAGCCGTCCGATCACCTCCGGCCCCAGGCGCTCAGTGAGCGGCGTGAAACCCACGACATCCGTGAACATGACCGTGAGCACGCGACGCTCGGGCGGCGCGTCCAGGCGCAGCTCGCCGGCGGCCGCCCGCTGAACCAACGTGGGAGGTAAGTACCGATAGAGGACAGAGTCTGTGATGTACCGATGCAGCCGCACCGACTGGTTCACACCATAGTTCGAGACGGCGAAGGCGCTGCCGCAGATGAACACGACCGAGACAAGGACGAGATGACTCATCTCCGGGTTGGACCAAGCGGGGTGGGCGATCGCTTCGGGCAGCAGGGGCGCCACGGGAACCGAGCCGCTCATCTCCAGAAGCCCCACGGCGATATAGGCCACGAGCCCAACTCCGAGGGTCCAGAGCCCTGCGCGGTAATCCAGAAGGACCCGGTACATCACGATGAGCATCGGCAGGAAGCCGACGCTGTAGTTGGCCAGGGAACCAAAGCCAAGAAGGTAGGCCTGGTTGGTCCCCAGCTCGCACGCGCATCCGACGATCGAGAGCGTTCCCCAGAGGGTTCGCCGCTCCGGTGCGCCCGCGCGCGCCGACCAGAACAGCCACAGGCTCGATACGAGGTATACCCCGAGAAAGATCAGGTGAAGCACGACCGAAACGCGGCCCCACTCCGGTTCGTGAGCCGCCTCGAGCGAGCCTCGGAGCCAGAACTGGGTCGGCAATATGGCGATGGGAATCGCGCACAGTCGAAAGAGCGCGAGCGCCCTGTATCGGCCGCGGCCAAGGGGGAGGTCACCGCTGGACATGAAGAAGTCTCGCCAGCGCGCCGCGCCTTGAGCTTCAACCGCCATCAGCCCCGCTCCGCGCTGCCGCCTCGCTCGTCCTGCGCCGCCCAGGCCCGAACACCCTCGCAGGCGACGGTGATCGCCCGCTCGTCCGCGAGGCGCGAGGCGTCGCTTCCGACCTCCCCATAGATGGCGAGCACGCAGGCCGCAGACACGGGGACCTGGCCCGGACCCGCGCTGAGCGGCCTCGCGTTCCCCGACGACGCCACGGCGGCCAGCACGAAGAGCATCGAGGCCTCCATCTCCGTCGCGAGCACGCCCGAGGCTTCTAAGGCCTCCACGTAGGCGCGGTTGCTCTGCGCCAGTGGACCTCGCCCAAACTCTCTCCCGAAGAGGGAGTCCTTCGAGTGACACAGCCCGATGAAGGTATCGGCGGCCAAGCCTGCGCTGCGAGCGCCTGCCCGCATGGCCGCGACCGCGTCAGGGTGACTCACGGCCGGGAACTCTCGGGGAGTCCAGCGGTCGCTCGTCGACTCGTCGCGCACAGCGCCGCTGACCACCACCACGCTTCCAGGCTCCACGGCCGGGTCCATCGCGGCTGATGAACCCACACGAACCAAGCGGCGAGCGCCACAATCCAGGAGCTCCGTCGCGATAATCTCGGTCGACGGGGTCCCCATACCCGAGGAGATGGCCAAGACATCCACAGCCGCGCCGCTATCCCCAGCCGGCAGCCGGCCGAGGTAGCTGTCGTGCCCGCGCGGGTTGGACAGGTGCTCCACGTCCA
>CALCNF010000100.1 GCA_937897815.1 uncultured Pseudomonadota bacterium
GGAACAGTGGGCGCCTCAGGTAGGCTGGCCTCGGGTTGCGCGGCGTCTCGAGCCGTCGAGGGCGACCGTCCGCTGAGCACCGCGAGCTGCTGGGCGAGCACCTCCCGCTGGGCGTCGAGGAGCGGCAGCTCCGCCTTGAGCGCCGCCAGCTCGCGTCGCTGCTGGCGAATATCCAGGGTCGAGGCCTGTCCGAGCGCAAACCGATCTTCCGTGAGACTCAGATAGGTCTGCGCCGTCTCGATCTGCTGGTCCATCAGGACCTTGATCGCCTTTGCCTCGGCCAGGGCGAACCACAGGTCAACCACCTGGGCGCGCACCGTCATGGTCATCGCCGTCGCGTCCAGGGCGCCGGCTCGAGCTCGCGCCTTGGCGCCCGACTGTGCGTGACCGAGGCGGCCCCAGAGGTCGACCTCGTAGGTCGCCGCGACGCTCATGGGGTAAGAGCCAACTTCGATCCCCTTCGGCCCTGGATCAGAGACGAGCCCGGCGGCCTCATCGGGGATGAAGTCACCCGTGTAGATGTTCATGCGCTGCCGGTTCGCGCTCACAGAGAGGTCCAGGCTGGGCCACCAGGCGGCGCCGGCCTGTCGCACCGCGGCGCCGGCCTGCTGCACGCGCTCGTAGGCGGCGGCGAGATCCAGGTTGCCCGCGACGGCTGCCTCTACGGCCTGATCGAGCCCCTCGTCGGCGTAGACGCTCCACCATCGTGCGTCGAGCGCGCGCTCCGTGCCCGCGCGCTCGAAGGCGGACTGGAGACTGACTCGGCCCAGCTCCAGAGGCTGGTCCGGCTCGACCGTGTGGACCGCGCATCCCGTCGTCGCGAGCGCGAGGCTCAGAATCAAGCACCTCACTTGGCGACCCCCTGTAGAAGCGTGTCAACGAGTTGGGTGAGCAGGGTCTCTCGATCGGTGATGATGTGCTCTCCGGTTTTGGGGACGCGAAGGTTCAAGAGGACCGCGTGGACGATCGTGCCGACGAACATTCGCGCGGCCAACTCTGAATGGGGACAACTCAGACGTCCTGATCCTTCTTCCATCTCGAAGTAACGCTGCACCCCGCGGAGCACACGAATGGGGGGAGGCGCTTCGTCTGAATCATCAGCGAATACCTGCTCGAGCAAGGCCCCTCGGCTCATGATCATCATGATGCGTGGCATGAGATCCAAATAGAACTCATGGATCTCCGCGCCGAGCAGCATCAGCTGGTCGCGGATCGCGCCCGTCCCGACGCGAGCCGGCAGCGCGTCCAGGAAGCTCGGCTCCGGCAGGCCCATCGCGGCCGCGAAGAGCGCCATCTTCGTGGGGAAGCGCTTGAAGATCGTCCCCTCGCTGATCCCGGCTGCCAGAGCGATGGCGCTCGTCGGGACCCCGCTGCCGTGTTCCAGGAACTGGGCGCGCGCGCATTCGACGATGTGCTGCGTTGAGATGGTGACGGGCCGCGGCATAAGTGAGTGGTTACTTACCTACACCCACCATCCCAAGCAACTGATCTAGTCGGACCCCTGCAATAAACCGGGCCGTTCGAGGACGAGCAGGAGTTCGAGATTACCTTTCGGTCCAGCGATCGGAGAATCGAGAGATCCTCGGCAGACGAAGCCCAGCGCTTCTGCCGCGGACCGGACATCCTCAAGCGCGCGCTGACGCAGTTCGGGATCGCGAACGATCCCCCCCGGCCCTACCTCCTCGCGAGGCAGCTCAAACTGGGGCTTGACCAGACACACAAAGACGCCGCCAGGAGCGAGCTCACGGTGCACGACGTCGAGAAACCGGCGCACGCTGATAAAGGATGCATCACAGGTCGCGAACGACGGGGCGTGCGGCAGGAGGCCCGGCGCGAGGTGTCGAATATTGGTTCGGTCGAGGACCGTCACGCGGTCATCGGACTGGAGCTTCCAGTGCAGCTGCCCGTATCCCACGTCGAGCGCGACCACTGAGGCCGCTCCGTGCTGCAGCATCACATCCGTGAACCCGCCGGTCGACGCCCCGATATCGAGGCAGTGGGCGCCTCGTATGCGCTCGGCCAGCTCCGGCATCGCGTCGAGGGCCCCGAGCAGCTTGTGGGCGCCCCGGGACGCCCAGGTCTTGATGCCCTTGAGATGGATATCTGCGTCCCGGGCGACACGGTCTCCTGGCTTATCACGCCGGTGGCCGTCTACGACCACCTTCCCAGCGAGGATCAGGGCCTGGGCCTTACCAGCCGACTCGACCAGCCCCCGCTCGACCAGGAGGCGATCGAGTCTCTCAAGATCTCGCTTCACGCGGCGCCGTAAAGGGGCGCCTCCGTGAGCTCGCCGTCTCGGTCCGCGAGGAGCTTCTCCACTCGGCTATCGGCCGCGTCGAGGATCGTGCTCGCCTTGGCGACGAGCTGCATACCGCTCTCAAAATCCTCAAGGGACGCCTCAAGGCTCTGATCGCCTGACTCAAGACGACGGACGACCTCCTCAAGCCGGCCAATGAGGACCTCAAATCGAACGTCTGCGTCATCGCCCAGGTGAGCGTCGGACGACGGGTGCTCTGCTGTGCTCATGGGAACCTCATTGTCTGGTCTGAAGGTTGGGGCCGAGACGGCCCATGGGTGTGGGGAAGGCGCGCTGCTTGTTCGCCTCGATCCGCTGACGTGCGAACCGGAGCTGGAGGCCGAGGAGGTGGGTCTTGGCGAGGACGGCCATCGACTTCTTGAGCTCACCGTGCAGCTCACGATGCTCATCGAGTCGCTTCTGAACGTCCTCGGTCGGGTAGTCGCCAGCCGGGACCGCGACGCCGTTGAGCCGCGCCAATTCGGACAGGGATGGCGTTCGGACCACCTGGGTCGGCGGATCGATATCACGCAACATGGGAATGACACCGGAGAGCACGAGCTGCTTATCACCCTGAGCGCTCGTCACGGCGATCACGTCGATGAGGGCACCGGGGGCGGTCTTCAGACGCTCGAAGAGCGCTGCGGCGCTTCGGTCATCCGCCGGCTCCACGACGATGCTCACCGGCTGCTGCCCAATCAGCTGATCCGGATGGTAGGTGTAGGGGCCGGGGCCGGGATGGGTCTGGGGAATCGCGCGACTCGCCGAGGGAGCGCCCACCTTCAGCTCGACCAGCTTCAGACGACTCTGAAGGACCAACGCCTCCACTTCGGGGCGAAGCCCTTCGACGGTGAGAGGCTCAGAGGGCATGCGGCGCGCGAGCCCGAGCTCTTTCATCTCGCGTTGCGTCTGCTCGACCGCCTGCTGGTAGCTGGCCTGGTTCTCGACGATGGCGCGATCCGACTCCACCAGCTTGCGAGAGGCCACGCGCAGGCTCTTCAGGCTCGGGTGCCCTTTGCGCTCGGCCTTCGCGATCAGCTCGCCGCCCGTCGTTCCAGGCGGATGCTCTTTCGAGACCACCGGCTTCTCGAGCTTGGGAGAGGTGGGCTTCTCCGTAACGACCTGAGAGGGGCTCGACTCCTCGGTGGCGGGCTCGGAGCCCGACTCCGCGCTGCCGGCTGTCGACTCGCCACACTGGGCACACCCTGTGAGCCCAAGAGCGAAGATGGTGATGAGGAAGAGACGCAAGAGAGAGACCTCGACTCGGGAATTTCATCGGCCGCGGCGCCGATCTCCGGCGAACGTGAGCTGAATCAGGAGTCCGCTATGTAGCGGTGTGGAGGGGAAACGTCCACGGCCAATCCGTGGTTTCTGTCGGGGGTGGTTCAGGGGCCTGTCATCGCGACAGGTCGCCGCGATAGCCAGGAATGAAGCAACCATCATGCCATCCGAAAAAACACAGCCTTAAC
>CALCNF010000101.1 GCA_937897815.1 uncultured Pseudomonadota bacterium
CAAGGAGATCGACTCATAGAGCCAAAGACCCTCGTCGTAGGTCCCCGCGGCGAGGACCACGCGACCTCCTGAGAAGACGGCTGAGAGCGCCGAGGAGATCGAGGTCCACGGCTTCTCTCGGCTGCCGTCCGAGCCGCCTCCTAGATAGCCCTGGTCCACATAGACGTCGCCTGCCTTGGCCTCCACGCTTCCCCACGTTCCCTCGCCGCATCCCCCGGGGGGATCGAGGGAGACGCACCCCTGGGTCGGGACGGGCATCCAGCCTTCAGGACAGGGAGTCAGGCTCGGATCGCAAAGACCCGTCTCCACATCGAAGAAATCCTCGTGACAGCCAACCAGGCCCACCGGCCGACAACCCTGATCGTCGCCTACAAAAATGGGGATATGACCGGGCGGACAGTCGCTAAAACCCGGGTCACACAGACCCGTCTCCGGGTCGATGAACATGTCATCACACCCCTGAATCCCCACGGCCATGCACTCACCGTCCGGGGCCTCGATGTGCCCAGAAGGGCAGGCGGTGGGGCTCGCGTCTGACGCGGTCGCATCCGAGACGGTCGTCACATCCGGAGCCGGCTCAGGCGAGCTCGACGGCTCATCGGAGCCGCAGGCCGCGAGGACGATCGCCAAGAGGACACTGAACCAGGCCCTTCTGATCATGGCGACTCTGCAAAGGTCGGCAGAGGCAGCGGTTCGTCAGGAACCTCAAGCCCCTGACCATCTAGACGATCCTGGTCATTGCCTTCGATCACGCTGTCCTCGGCGACGCCAAGGCCTGGCTCGCCCCGATTTACCAGACCGATGCTGTTCTCGGTCAACAGACTCGAGGTCAGCCCGCCGCCACTCTTATCGAACAGCGCGCCGGCTCGGGCATTCATGCGCGAGATCACATCTCGAACTTGAAGCTGAGACTCGGTAGCTAGGAGACCATCGGCGGTCCCTTGCTCGCCCAGACCTGTGCCCTCCAGGAGCGAGCCGCTCACCGAGCCCTCAGCGCTGTAGAACTGTACGCCGGCTCCAAAGCAACCCGAGACGTGCGCTGCGCTGAGCTCGAGCAGAGCGCCCTCCTGCGCGACTAAACCGTGTCCACTCTTCCCCTCCGAGAACGCTGTGGAGGCCGAGACCGAAACCTCGCTCGCCAAGGCCGAGGTTGCAGACGAGTCCACCAACAACCCCTGCTGATGATTTCCAGAGAGCCGGACGCCACGCAGGCTTACAGTTGCGCCCAGGGAGACCCCAACTCCATAGCCTCCCTTGTTCTCAATCGTCGTCGTTGAGCCTGCCACCCAGACCTCCTCGATCGTCAGGCTTGTCCAAGGGTCCAACGCCAAGAGACCTCCCTCGGAGTTGTCCTCGACCACCGAGCGCCTGAGCTCAATCTCGCTCCCGGTGTTGGCCTGAAGCCCAAACCCACCGACGCCGTTGTTGTTGGGCAGATTGCCAAAGACCCAGATCTCGCTGGCGATGATGCGAGAGCCAAGACTGCCTGCGAGCAGACCCACGCTTTGGTTTCCGTGTAGCGCGGTTCGCGTCACCTCGACCGTCGCTCCAAAAGAAGACTGAAGGCCTTGCCCTCCTTGCTTGATGGCATCGGAACGAACACCAGCGATCAGAGCCTCCGTGATCTGGAGGCTGCTCTCCTCCCCGTAGGCCATCGCGCCGGTGATGTGGCCGCCCGAGACCAGGGACCGGCTCATCGTCGCGTGCGCTGCGTCCCCGACAGTCAGTCCTAAATCTGCAATCCCGGGAACGTTGGTTGGCATTCCCGTGATCCACGACTCTGAGATGGTTGCTGTCGATCCGGAGTCCAAGAGCGCCACCCCCTGACCTCGGTTATTGGAGACCACGGAGCGTCTCAAGCTCAGTCCGCCGCCCAAGAGCACCAGGGCGCCGACGGCGCTCGGGTGTTGGGTCTCCATCGTCTCGGAGATCCAGCTCTCTTCCAGGCTTAAGTTGGAAGCGTGCTCGGCCACCATGGCCCCGGTGTCAGAGTTCGCGCTGACTCGAACGCGCTCCGCGGCCAACGAGCCTCCCGCCTGGGCCACGAGACCGGTTCCGTACTGACCCTTGCCGTCTGGTAGGGTCTCAGATACCTGCGATTCGCGGACGGTCAAGCTCGACGAGGGTCCGAGAGCGGCGAGGCCAATGTTGTGGTTTCGGGAGACGAGCGAGCGGCTCACGGAGACACCGCCCCCCGACCAAGCTCGAACGCCGTCTCCCATGAGGCCGTCAGCGCCTATCTGCGTCTCGGTGATCCAGGTCTCATCCAGGCTCACACTGGAGCCTAAGCCATGGGCGAAGACACCGACCCGGGTGTTACGAGCGACATAGGCGCGACTCGCCAGGAGTTGGGCTCCCTCAAGCATCACAATCCCGTCGCCGAGTTGTTGCATGGCGTTGGGCTTGGTTCCCGAGACTTCGACAGTATCAAGGGATATTTCGGTCCCTGAGTGGAACCCCAGGAGACCCGTTCCCTGGCTGTCGAGGATGCGCATACGAAGCAAGGTGAGCTTCGCCCCGAGAACGGCGATCAGCCCGCGCGCTGCGCCTGATATGGTCACATCCGAGATCGTGACGTTGAGGTTGCCCACCACCTCCATGACTGTTGGACCCGACGGACCCTGCCGCACCCCCGAGATCGTCACCATGGAGCTGCACCGACCGACCAGGGAGATGGACTTCGACACGAGCATCCCCTGGTCGTAGTCCCCGGCCGCCAGCACAACCCGTCCCCCCGCCTGCACCTGGCCCACTGCATAGCCGTAGAGCGTCCAGGGTTTCTCTCGAGACCCATCCGAGTCATCGCCCGCGTAGTTCACATCGAGGTGAACATCTCCGGGCAGCTCCTCGATGTTCCCCCAGGTCCCCTCACCGCAGCCGCCTGGTGGATCGAGCGAGACGCACCCCTGGGTCGGGATGGCCATCGAGCCCTCAGGGCACGAGTCTTCTTGGGGATCACAGCGGCCCGTCTCGGCATCGAAGAAGTCCGGATAACAATCGACTATGCCGATCGCCCGACATCCCTGGTCGTCACCTGAGAAGACCGGAATCTGCCCAGGCGGGCACTCCACATAGGCCGGATCACACAGACCTGTCTCCGGGTCGATGAACATGTCGTCACAGCCCTGAATCCCCACCGGACGACAGCCCTGATCCTCGCCTCCGAAGATCGGGATCGACCCGAGTGGGCAGTCCACGAGGCTTGGGTCGCAAAGACCTGTCTCGGGATCGATGAACATGTCATCACACCCCTGAATCCCCACGGCCATGCAGTCGCCATCGGGGCCCACGATGTGCCCAGAAGGGCAGTCGGTGGAGCTCGCGTCTGACGCGGTGGCGTCGGAGGCGACCGTCACGTCGGCGGCCGGCTCAGGTGAGCTTGACGGCTCATCCGAGCCGCAGGCCGCGAGGAGCGCGAGCGAGATAGGGAGGAGACACTTCAACGTTCAAAATCAGGAATGTCAGGCAGATCGATTGGCTGATCTTGAACCTCAAGCTCGCCGTCTTCGATCAGGTTTTGGTCGTTGCCCTCGATGGCGTTGTCTTGCGCGACGTTCACGCCGGGTAAGCCCTGGTTGACGAGGCCAAAGAGGTTGTCGGTGATGAGGCTGCCGCTCAGCTCACCACCGCTTCGATCATAGAGCACACCCGCGCGCTGGTTAAGCCGCGCGACGATGCCTCTCGATTCGACCACGGATCCTGTTACGAGGAGCCCGTCTTCCGCGGTCGCCCAGTTGGATGTGCGATTCTTGGACCGCTCGATCACCGTCTCGATCACCGATCCGCCCGAGGCCATGAAGGTGATCCCGGTGGCGTCATTCTTCGTGACCGCGACGCCCGTGAACTCACCCTGAGCTCCATCCATCACGAGCGCTCCAAAGCCGAAGAGCCAGTTCGAATCCAGAGGCGAGACCCGATTGTTGCCCACGAAGGAGTCCGTGACGCGAAGCGAGGAGCCGGCGCGGTCTGAGAGCAAGCCGCCGCCCTCGCACTCGGTGACCGCGCTTCGTTCCAGCGTGAGCTGAGCCTCGTTATCGACCCAGCCCCCAAGAGAACCCAGAGCCGCGCCGCTCTCCGGTGACCTGGCTCGAGTCACCAGCGTCTCGCTCACGTTCATAACCGAGCCCGGATCATTCGCCAGGAGATTGGAGTGGTCGTTGTCCGTGAGCAGCGCGCGATCCAGGGTCAGCTCGGCCCCGAGGCGCACCTTTGCGCCGCTGTTCACGTCCTCCGTAATAGACTGAGTCTTCGAGACCAGCGTATGGGTCGCGAGTATCCGTGATCCGCCCTGCGCGCTGATCAGCCCTGCTCCATAGCTCTGGGTCACGATCGCGCTCTCGAGCGTCATCGACGCGCCGCTATCGACCAAGACTCCTACGCCGGCCGTTTCGTCCGACCTCGGTGAGGTCCGCGCCACGACGAGGCCGAACGCCTCAACCGCAGAGCCGTAACCGTAGGCGAGCACTCCGTAAGCCCGGTTGTCGCTGAGCACCACCGACTCAAGCTGCGCCTGCGCCCCTTCTCCCACCTGAAGCCCTCGACCTTGCTCCCCATTGAGAGCCGGCAGGGTTCCAGTGATCAGCAGATCCCTGCCGACGAACCCAGCCCCAGCGCCCTTGAGCATGACCCCCGCGCCGTGATTCGCGATCAAGACCGCCCTCTCGAGCGTCAACTTGGCGCCGTCTTGAACGAAGACCCCCTTACCGGTAGCTCCCCCCGGCTCAAGCTGAGTGTCACGGATCAGAACATCGCGGGCCACAACCTCCGTGGAGAGCAACCCGATCATCATCCCGACGCCGAGGCTGCTCACGATCGAGCTCCGATCGAGCTCAAGCTTCGCGCCGGAGTGAGCCGTTAGACCGACGCCCTCACCAGACACCGCGATGTCGGCGATCGACACCTCCACACCCCCTCGAACCTCAACGACCGCGGGAACGGAGGTGCCTGCGATGATATCGACCCCCGAGATCGTCACCATGGAGCTGCATCGACCGACGACCGAGATCGACTCATCGATGAGCAGGCTCTCGTTGTATTCACCGGCCGCCAAGACAAGTCGACCGCCTGGATCGACTTGTATGAGGGCATACTCGAACGCGCTCCAGGGCTTCTCCCGAGACCCATCAGAGTCCCCACCCGTGTACTTCACATCGAGGTGCACATCTCCGGGCAGCTCCTCGATGTTCCCCCAGGTTCCCTCGCCGCAGCCGCCTGGAGGATCGAGCGAGACACACCCCTGGGTTGGGACGGGCATCGAGCCCTCAGGACAGGCGTCTGGCTTGGGATCACAGAGACCCGTCTCCGAATCCAAGAAGTCCGGATGACAATCCACGACCCCTACGGCGAGACAGCCCTGCTCCTCGCCCGAGAAGATCGGAATCGACCCGAGCGGGCAGTCCACAAGACTCGGATCACAAAGACCCGTCTCGGGGTCGATGAACATGTCGTCACACCCCTGAATCCCCACGGCCATGCACTCGCCACCCGGACCCACGATGTGCCCTGAGGGGCAGACGGCGGTGCTCACGTCTGGGGCGCTCACATCGGAGACGGTCGTCACGTCCGAGGCCGGCTCAGACGAGCTCGACGGCTCATCGGACCCGCAGGCCGCGAGGAGCGCCAACGCGAGCATGAAGAGGGGGCAAGACGGTCGGGTCATGGGTCGCTTTCTGAGGTCCGAGGAACAAGCATGACCTCATCGGGAACCTCAAGGGCATCGTCCACAACATAATCGTGTTCGTTGCCCTCGATCACATTGTCTCCCGAGATGACCGCGCCGGGGAGCCCCTGATTCGACAGGCCAAAGACGTTCTCGGTGATGAGGCTCCCGGCGAGGGAGCCGTCGCTCTTGTCAAAGAGCACCCCAGCCCGGGCGTTGTCACGAGAGATGAGTCTATCGACGGTGACGACCGAGCCGGTGCTCAAGAGCCCATCGGCCAGCTGGAGTGAGCCGCTCAAGGTCCCCTCGATGAGCGAGCCCTCGACGCTCCCACCCGAGCTCAAGAAGCACACGCCGACGTTGAGGCTGCCTGAGACGCGCGTGACGCTCAGGTCAGCGCTCGCGCCGCTGGAGGCTTGAAAGCCATAGCCGTACCGGCCCTGAGCGTCAGCGCGCGTATCCGAGATCCAGGA
The DNA here is from genome assembly GCA_937897815.1 of uncultured Pseudomonadota bacterium. Taxonomy (GTDB): domain Bacteria; phylum Myxococcota_A; class UBA9042; order PHBI01; family CALCNF01; genus CALCNF01. Next base: position 6,133 of record CALCNF010000101.1, read on the forward strand.
CTCGCTCACAGCGAGGCTCGTGTCGGCGTTGAGCGCCGCGACGCCCATGGTCTGGTTCCTCGAGACCCACGAGCGCGCCAGGCTCGATTGAGCGCCGTTGGTCACCTCAAGACCGACGCCGCCCCGCCCATCGCCGTTGGTCTCCGTGTCGACGATCCACACCTCGCTGATCGTCGCCGTCGTACCCGCGTCGCTCACCATGATTCCGGCGCTGTGGTTGTTGGCGATGAGGGAACGACCTACCTCGATCGCCGCGCCCTGCTGAGCTGCGATTCCGCGCCCGAACTGCCCCTGATTGCTCATGTTCGTGCCGGTGATCGCGGTCTCGTCGATCGTGACGCTCGTCCCTGGGTCATAGGCGACGATCCCCGCGACGTGGTTGTCCGCGAGACGCGCGCGGCTCAGACTCACGGTCGATCCCTCACCGGCTCTCAGGCCGAATCCATCGAGCCCCAGTGCCCCCTCCTCGCTGATCTGGGTGTCGATGATGGAGACCTCGCTGGCCGTAAGCCTGGTGTCCGCGCCCACCGTGACGATCCCCGAGCTGGAGCTCCCGGAGATGAGGGACTGGCTCAGGCTCACGCTCGCTCCGCCGCTGATCTCGAGTCCCAGCCCGTGCACGCCCTGCTGGCTCTTTCGCGTGGCCTCCACCCAGATCTCGCTCACCTCTAGGGACGTATCGGGTCCCAAAGCGAGGATCCCGACTGTGGTGTTCTCCGGAAGCCAGGCGCGACTCAAGGTCACGCTCGCCCCGTCCTGAGCGAGGAGCCCGAAGCCCTTCTGTCCAGAGCTGTCGGCCTGGGAGTTCGCGATCCAGACGTCCGTCGCCGTGAGACTCGTGGCGGCGCCCACGGCCGCCACGCCCACATTGTGGCAATCTCGGACGATCGAGCGCTCAAGGGAGACGCTGGCGCCTGAGAGCGCCACGAGCCCGTAGCCAGGCCCGGAGATCGTCAGGTCAGAGATGTGGGCCTCTACGCCCCCCTTCACCTCAAGGACCGTGGGTCCCGCGGCGCCCTCTCGGGTGCCCATCAGGGTGACCATGGAGCTGCATCGACCCACGAGCGACATGGACTTCGACACCAGGACCCCCGGCTCATAGCTCCCCGCGGCGAGCACGAGCCGGCCGCCCGGATCGACCTTGCCGATCCCATAGGAGTAGAGCGTCCAGGGCTTCTCACGGGATCCATCGGAGTCCTCACCCTCGTAGCTCGCGTCCACGTGCACGTCACCGGGGAGCGCTTCGATGTTCCCCCAGGTCCCTTCGCCACAGCCTCCCGGCGGATCCATGGAGACGCACCCCTGGGTCGGTATGGGTATGAAGCCCTGGGGGCACAGGTCGGGCTTCGGGTCGCAGCGACCCGTCTCCGAATCCAAGAAGTCCGGGTGACAGTCGACGACCCCGATGGCCTGACAGCCTTGATGCTCCCCTCCAAAGATCGGGATCTGACCAGGAGCACAGGCCACGAGGCCCGGATCGCAAAGACCCGTCTCCGGGTCGATGAACATGGCATCACACCCCTGGATGCCCACGGCCATGCAGGGGCCGCCTGGACCTCCGATGTACCCGGGTGGGCAGGTCGTAGGGCCTGTGTCTGAGACCGCCGCGTCCGCCGCTTCACCGCTGCTGTCGGGCCCATCGCCGATCGGGGAGCTAGACGAGTCATCGGAGCCACAGGCGCACAGAAACGCCAGGAGGAAGAGCGTTGAGAGGGTCCTCATGGCGCCGCCGTCGGAAGCTCAGGGAGACCCATCTGCTCCTGGGGGATCTCCAGGGTCTGCTCCTGAAGCACGTTTTGCAGATTGTCCTGCACGAGAAGATCCCCCGCGATCGACGCCCCAGGGACGCCCTGATCGAGGAGGCCGATACCGTTGCCCGTGATCAAAGAGGCGCGGACATCGCCCTCGCTTCGGTCATAGAGAACACCGACTCGCGAGTTGTCCCGAGAGACCAGGTTGTCCACGTCGACGTCGGAGCCGGACGCGAGGAGACCGTCTGCGAAAGCCCCCTCCTCCTCTGGGCTCTGAACAGTGTTGACGACGTAGGTGTCGTGGACGCTCCCGTTGGCGAGGAGATACCAAATGGCCATCTCATGATTGTCGCGAATCACAGACCGATCGATCTCCATACGTGCGCCCTCCTGAGCGCCCGCGCCGCGACCCTTCTTGCCCGTCTCATCGGGCAGCGTGCCCTCGATGAGGACCTCCCGGAGCGCCGCCTCGCTACCGTACTGCAAGACGAAGACCCCCGCGTGTCGGTTGTTCACGAGCGCCGCGCGCTCCAGAGCAAGGGCCCCCCCTCCCTGGACGCCGATACCGCTGCTGCCGTGGGCTCCTTCTTCGGAGTCGGTCGAGCCGATCCAGACATCCGTAGCCTCCACCGAGGAGCCGGCCCCGTGGACCCACAAGGCGACATCCCGGTTGTCGACGAGCGCCACCCGCTCCAGGGTGAGGTGGCCACCGTCCTCGACGCCCAGGCCGCGGCCGCTTTTGCCGTCGGCTCTAGGCTGGGTCCGCGCGACCAGAGCGTCTCGTAAACTCACGGTCGTGGTGGCCCCATAGATCGACGCCCCGAGCTCGTGGTTCTCCATCAGCGACGAGCGATCGAGGCTCAGGCTTCCCCCGGCCTGAATCTGAGCGCCACGCCCCTTGGTGCCGTCGCCACTGAGCTGGGTTCGAGCCAGGAGCAGACCCGAAGCCGTGAGGTTGGACTGGCCACCTTCGATCAGCACGCCGAGCATACGATGATCCACGAGAGTCGAGTCCTCGACGGTGTAGGAGGCTCCAGCGAACGCCGTCAATCCCACGCCGCCGGTCCCGTCGGGTCGCGCCTCCGTGCGAGCCACGAGCGACCCCGAGATCGCGACGGTCGTTCCAGCATCGAAGGCCACGATAGCCACATCCCTGTGGTCGGTGATCGCTGATCGCTCCACCACGAGTCCGGCCCCGTATTGGACGCTCACGCCCCGGCCATAGGTGCCGTCAGGGAGGGCCTGAGTGTGAGAAAGGACCGAGTCGGTCAGCTGAGCCTCGCTGCCCTGCTCGCTCACGAAGAGCCCCAGGCTGGTCGCCCCGGCCAGGACCGTGCTCTTGAGGACCAATGAGCCGCCACCCTGCACATCAGCACCCCAGCCTCCTTGCCCATCGGACCTCAGGGCGATCTCGGAGATCACGCTGTCTTCGATCTCCACGCTCGAGCCTGAATCATAGACGGCGACACCGCGGTCGACGTTGTCGATGAGGGCGACGCTCGCCAGGCTCACCTTCGCGCCGAGCTGGGCCGCGAGACCGAAGCCCCCGGCCCCGGCCGGAGCCCCGCTCGCCGAGATCAGGACTCCCTTGGCCTCGACGGTCGCCCCCGGACCCGAGACGTAGAGACCACCGTCGTGGTTGCCCACCAGACGAACGCGCTCGAGGGTGAGCATCACCTGATCGGAGGCGACGAGCCCTGTACCCGCTCCGGAGATCGTCAGGTCTGAGACGGTGACCTGCACATAACCCTGGGCCTGGACCACCGTCTCCCCCATGAAACCCGGGAGGGTACCGGTGAGAGAAACCATGGAGCTGCATCGACCGATCATCGACACAGACCGGTCGAGGATCACACCCTCGTCATACGTCCCCGCCGCCAGGATCATTCGCTGACCAGGCTGCAGAGTTCCGACGGCCTGGGAGATGGAGACCCAGGGCATCTGGCGCGAGCCGTCGGAGGCGCCTCCGGTGTAGGTGAGATCGACATGAACGTCGCCGGGCTGCTCCTCAACGCTGCCCCACGTGCCCGCGCCGCAGCCTTCAGAGGGCTCGAGCGGCTCGCAGCCACCCAACGGCGTAGGGATAGCGTCAGGGCCGCAGGTCTCGGGAGCGGGGTCGCACAGACCGGTCTCCTCATCGACATGGTCGGCGTGACAGCCGACGACCCCCGCGACGCGACAGCCCTGAGCCTCTCCTGTGAACACGGGGATCTGCCCGGCAGGACAGTGCTCGGGCTTGGGATCACACAGACCCGTCTCGCCGCTGATGAACATCGGGTCACAGTCTGGGATCCCGACGGCCCTGCACCCCTGATCGTCCCCGGTGAAGATCGGCACTTGAACCGGCGGGCAGTGCTCGGTCCCCGGGGCGCAAAGACCCGTCAAGGGGTCGATGAACTTCGGCGCGCAGTGCTGAAGACCTGCCGCCTTGCAGAGCCCCTCTTCGCTCATCACCTGACCGGTCGGACAAACCAGCTCGCTCACATCCTGCCCATCCACGAGTGAGGCGCTGTCCACAGCGGCGTCAGGCGCGACGACCAAAGCGTCCGAGCGCTCCCCTGAGCCGCAAGCGACGAGGAGCGCCAGCGAAAGGAGCATGAGACCGACCTTCATGAGACCCCTGAGAGGCGATTAGACCTCATGAGGTTAGTTCATGGACCACCAAGATTCGAGCCCACCAGCGCGCCGTCAGTAAAGGAGCATCACCCAGAGGGTGATGAGCGAGGCTCCAAACAGGTTCACGGCGAAGCCCGCCCGCGCCATGGACTTGATGGGAATGTGGCCGGTCCCGAAGACGATCGCGTTGGGCGCGGTGGCCACGGGCAGCATGAAGGCGCACGAGGCGCTGAGCACCGCGGGGACCATGACGAGCTCGGGCGGGATGCCCATGCCCGCCGCGAACGCGGCCAAGATCGGCATCAGGATGGTGGTCGTCGCCGTGTTGCTCGTCACCTCGGTCAGGAAGGTCACGCTCAGGGCGATGATCGCCACCATCAAGAAGGTGGGGAGACCAGCGAGGCTCTCAAGACCTCCCGCGATCCAGGCCGAGAGGCCGGTGGCCTTGAACGCGCCGGCCAGAGCGAAACCGCCACCGAACAGCAGGATCACCGCCCAGGGGATCGACCGCGCCGTCTCCCAGTCCAGCAGCCGTTCGCCGGCGCGGGTCTTCGACGGCCAGGCGAAGAGGATCAGGGCACCCAGGACCGCGACTGTGGCGTCATTGACGTACGCTTGAACACCCAGCGCCGGAGCCCAGCCGACCACAGAGCCGTCGCCGGTCTTGATGGCCCGGGTGATCCAGAGCGCCGCAACGAGCCCGAAGATCAGGGCCGTGTTGCGAGCGTCGACATCGAGAGGTCCGAGACGCTCACGCTCCTCGCTCAGGATCTCCTTGCTGCCCATGTCGAGGGCGTCGGCGACGGGGTGCGCCAGGCGCGTCAGATAGAGCCAGATCACCGGAACGAAGATCAGCACCAGGGGGCAGGCCATCAGCATCCAATCGAGGAAAGTGATGGGAGGTGCCTCGGGGAAGGCCTTCTCAAAGATGCCGATCATCACCAGGTTCGGAGGGGTACCAATAGGCGTGCCGAGGCCCCCGACGTTGGCCGCGTAGGCGAGACCTAGAAACAGGGCGGTCGCGAAGGCGCGCACGTCACCAGGTCGGTCGGGTTCACGCTCAGAGGCCCGGATCACCAGGGCCATACCGATGGGCAACATGACCAGGGTCGTGGCCGTGTTTGAGATCCACATGGAGCAGACCGCGCTCGCGATCATCATGCCCAGTATCAGACGTCGGGGTGAGGTCCCCACCGCGCTCAGGACGCGCAGCGCGACACGACGATGGAGCTCCCAACGCTCGAGGGCGAGCGCGACCATGAACCCGGCCATGAGCAGGATGACCAGGGGGTGCATGTAGGGCGCCGCCACCGCAGACATCTTGGAGATACCGAAGAGGGGAAAGAGCGCCAGGGGCAACATGGAGGTCGCCGCGATCGGCACCGCCTCAGACACCCACCACAGCGCCATCCACCCGGTCACGCCGAGCAGGCGCATGGCCTCGGGCGTGAGCTCCCCTGAGGGACCGCCTCGGCTCCACGCTACGGAGACGAGGAAGACGAGCGGTCCAGCCCAGAACGCGACCCGCGTCCAGGGGCTCGAAGCCTCCACCTCGGATGAGGTCATCGCGCCGACCGGGGCGCGGAGCGCATGGAGGGTCGCACGATGTCGGAGAAGCGATCGATCATCAACGAGTCGACGTGATCGGCGATCTCGGTCGCGTGGGTCATCCCTCGGATGTGCTCAAGGAGCGCGAGCGACTCCTCCTTAGACGAGCGACGGATCACCTCTTTGACCAACGGGATGGCGCTGGCCGTCATGGAGAGCTCGTTGAAGCCCAGGGCCAGGAGAACCAGCGCGTACCGCGGGTCCGCCGCCATCTCACCGCAGATGGAGACCGGGACCTCCGCCGCGTGCGCGGCGCGAGTCGTCATCTCCAGGAGTCGCATGACGGCCGGATGCAGCGGTTGGTACAGCCCGGTGACGCCCTCGTCGTCGCGCGCGATCGCCAGGGTGTATTGGATGAGGTCGTTGGTGCCGACGGAGAGAAAGTCCGCCTCAGCGGCGAGAGACTCTGCGATCAGGGCCGCTCCCGGGACCTCCACCATGAATCCGAGGGGGATGTCGTCTGCCACCGCGTGGCCCTCAGCGACCAGCTTCTCTCGCACCTCAGAGATCGCGCGCTTTACGCGCCGGACCTCGCTCATGGAGGTGACAAAGGGGATCAACAGACGAAGCTCGCCGTGAACGGAGGCGCGCAGGAGCGCGCGCAGCTGAGCGTCAAAGAGAACGCGGTCGCGCAGGCAATAGCGAATCGCCCTCAGCCCAGGGCTCATGACGATCCCATCTCGCTCCGTGCGGAGCTGTTTGTCGCCTCCGAGATCGAGGGTCCGGATCGTGACCGCGTGTGGGCTCGCGGCGTGCAAGACCCGCGTGTAGATGTCCAGCTGCTCCTCTTCATCGGGCAGGTCCGTTCGATCAATGAAGAGAAACTCGGTTCGAAACAACCCGACGCCTTGTCCCCCTGCGTCTCCGATGCGCGACACATCGGAGGCGAAATCGAGGTTGCCGCGAATGATGACCTCGTGACCGTCGGTGGTCGTCGCCGGCTTCGATCGGTTCTGACGCAGCGCCCTCTTGAAGGCTCTCTGGCGACGCTCGCGACGAGCGTAGACGAGCTCCTCTTCTCGGCTCGGAGAGATGATGATCTCACCCTCATCACCGTCGACGATGATCCGATCGCCCTCACCGATGTGCTCCGTGACGCCGGGCACCGCGACCACCGCGGGGATGTTCATGGACCGCGCGACGATGGCCGTGTGGCTCGTCACCGTTCCGTGTTCGAGAACGAAGGCGCTCACGCTCCTACGGGCGACCGCGAGAGCCTCAGCCGGAGAGAGCCCGTCGGCGACGACGACCGCTCCCTTGGAGATGTCCTCGATGGCGTTGTCGTACCCATCTTCGCCCGAGAGCATGCGGAGCAAGAGGTCTCCGACGTGCTCCACATCGGAGCCGCGCTCCCGAAAGAAGGGATCTTCAATATGAGCGAAGATCTCCCCGATATGCGCCAGGGTCTCACTCACCGCCCACTCGGCGTTCATGGCCTGCTGCCGAATGTGACGCTCCGATTCCCCAAGCAACATGGGATCCCGAAGCATCACTCGGTGGGCTCCCAGGATGCCCAGGTGCTCCCCGGTCCCCCCGCCCGACTCCAGAGAGGCCTCGAGCTGGTCAATCGAGGCCTCGGCCCGCTCGACGGCCTCGTAGAGGCGAGACACCTCGCTCTCCAGGAGGCTCTGAGGGAGATGAACGTGCTCGATGGGGACAGGCGAACGATCCACGCGGGCCGCCGTGCCCAGCACGATGCCCGGAGCCACCCCCATACCCGAGAGGACGAGCCCGAGGTTCTTCTGGGGGAGACCGCTCAGCCGCTCTCTCCAAACCCGTCGGTGATCACGTCCGAGACAGCGTCCATGGCCTCGGGCGCCTGAGGTCCGACAGCGGAGACCTCGACCTCCGCTCCCTGACCAGCGGTGAGAAGCAAAAGGTGCATCACGCTCTTGGCGTTCGCAGACTGCTCGCCAAGGGTGATGGTGACCTCAGCGTCGAAGGGCTTGAGCGCGTTCGCCAGGACCGTCGCCGCGCGCACGTGAAGCCCACGAGGGTTTCGAATGATCAGGCTCTTGGTCAGGGTCGCCACAGAATTCTCCAGCCAGGCTCGCGAGGGGTGCACGACAGAGTCTCGCGCCGATCGGCCCCGGTCAACGTCCGATGTCTCGATGGGCGACGAGCGTGCGCTCGCCGCGCTCGATAATCAACTTATGGAGGGCCTCCGCGACCGCCACCGATCGATGGTGCCCGCCCGTGCACCCGATGGCGACGGTCAGGCTGGGTTTGCCCTCGTGTCGCGCCAGAGGCAGGACGTCAGAGATCAAGCCGTCGATATGACCGAGCACCCGGTGTGTGGCCTGTGACTCGAAGATGTAGCTGGCCACCGCCTCATCGAGCCCCGTCCCATCCCGAAGCTCCTCGACGAAGTAGGGGTTGGGCAGATAACGAACGTCGAAGACGAAGTCCGCCTCCGGGGGGATGCCGTGCCGAAAGCCGAAGCTCGTGATGTGAATCGGCATCTCCTGGGTCTGCTCACTCGGGAAGAGGGCCTTCACCCGCCGCTTGAGGTCATGGACGCTCAGCCCCGTGGTGTCGACCACGGTCGAGGCGAGGGCTCGGAGGGGACGCAGGGACTCTCGCTCATGCTCGACGGCCTCACCGAGGGTCTCCACGACCCCCATGGTGATCAGGGGATGGGTGCGACGGGTCTCCTTGAATCGCGTGATGATTCGGTCATCACTCGCGTCTAAAAAGAGCACGCGCATGGACCTATCAGCGTCGATCGCCGTCTGGATATGTCGAGCCACATCCGGGAAATGAGAGGCCTCCCGAACGTCTGTAACGATGGCTACCCGGGACATACGAGGGTGGTCGTCTGCCAGGTCGAGGAGCGTCTCGAGCATGGGGCCAGGCAGGTTGTCGACGCAGAAGTACCCTGCGTCCTCAAGGGCGTGCAGCGCCGTAGACTTCCCCGAACCCGAGATCCCTGTGAGCACCACGAGCTCGGTCGCTATGGATTCCCTCGCGCCCATCGTTCCTATTCCTCTCGCTCGATCAGCCGATGTACTCGGCGACCGCGCCCTGGTGTCCCTTGTGATGCTTCCTTCGGGACTTGTTTCGACTGAGCTGTCGGTTCAGCTTGTCGACCCCGATGTCGATGGCCTCATACATGTCGTCGCGCGTCTCGCTGACCACAAAGGTGTGTCCCTTGGTCGTGACGACGAACTCGACGGTCTTGTTGAACTTCTCCACCTCGAAGGTGACGTTGACGTCGAGCTCGGTCTCTTCGAAGCGTCTGAGACGAGCGAGTTTCTCTTCCGTGTGACCCTTCAGCGCTTCCGTGGAATCCATGTGCCGAAACGTGAAATGAACCTTCATAATGAGCTCCTAGAGGTCAGGGCGCGGGTGAATCCGCGCGGAAACTTGGGAATCAAAAGATCTGTCGTCTCTTCGACGACGGGAGGATGCCGAGCATCTCGCGATACTTGGCGACGGTTCTTCGAGCGATCTCGGTGCCCTCCTCGGCCAAAAGCGCGCAGATCTTCTGATCGGAGAAGGGCTTCTTCGGATCCTCCTCGCTGACGATCTGCTTGATGCGCTGCTTCACGCTCTCGCTGGCGAGATCGGGACCATCAGCGGTGCTGATCCGGCTGTTGAAGAAGTACTTCAACTCGAAGGTGCCCTGGGGGGTGTGAACGTACTTGTTGGTGGTCACGCGGCTGATGGTGCTCTCGTGCATCCCGATGTCGTCGGCCACGTCGCGCAGAATCAAGGGACGGAGCTGGGAGACACCCGAATCCAAGAACTCGCGCTGAAAGCGAACGATGGACTCGGTGACCTTCCGAATGGTGGTCTGCCGCTGATGAATGGAGCGGATCAACCAGACCGCGCTCCTGAACTTCTGTTGGATGAACTCCTTGGCCTCGCCCTTGGCGGCCTTCTCCTTAATCTGGCTCTCATAGAACTGGGAGATACGAAGGCGCGGCATGCCGTCTTCATTCAGCTGAACGATATACTCGTCGCCCACCTTCACGATGTAGACGTCCGGAGTGATGTAGTGGGTCTCCTCACCCGAGAACCCGCGCCCGGGCTTCGGCTCCAGGCCCGCGATGATGTCCACCGCCTCACGGAGATCGTCCTTGTCGATCTTCAGGTCCCGGAGGATCGGGTTGATGTTCCGCTTCTCCAGATTGCCCAGGTGGTCCTCGATGATTCGATGAACCACGTCCTCGTGCGGAAAGAAGTGTTTGGCCTGAATCAGGAGGCACTCTCGAAGATCTCGAGCCCCAACGCCCACGGGATCAAACTCCTGGATCACCTCAAGGACGGCCTCGGCCTCGTCGACCTCGAGCCCAGCGTTCAGGGCGAGCTCTTCGAGAAGCTCTCCATTAAAATATCCATTCTGGTTCACGTTACCGATGATCTCATCGGCGAGCTGTTCCTCTGCCGCCGTGAACTGGGTGACCCCCAGCTGCCAGGTCAGATGATCGTAGAGGGACTCCTTTCTGGAGAGCGTCTGATCGACGGTCGGCATGTCATCATCGCCGTACCGGACTCCCGAAGCTCCAGGGGAGTAGCTGTACTGGTTGTAGTTCTCGACGAACCCCTCCCAGTTCATCTCCGTGGCGTCCGTGGCGGAGTCCGGATCAGACGCGGCCTGGGCGTCGGCCGGAGCC
>CALCNF010000102.1 GCA_937897815.1 uncultured Pseudomonadota bacterium
CCGCCCTGCATAATCCACCGCTCCGCGACGGCCTCTACGTCAGTGAGGCTCACGAGCGGCATGGACAACAGGCCATTCGGGTCGACCAGGTTTCGAAGCTCGTCAAAGCGCTCTCTTGAGAGCGCACCGAAGGTCCATCGACCCGGTCCCTCCTGAGCGACAAACCCAAGCGGGACCTCCTCCTCGATCCAGACGAACGTCCGGTCGCTTAGAGGCTCAAGCTTGAGCCGCCCAGAGGAGCGAGCCGCGTCGACAAGTCCGGACGTCTCCGAGCCGCGAACCGCGGTCTGACAAAGGAGCAGTGGACCGCTCTCAGGGCTGTCGATGCGCGGAGGGCGAGACAGAGACTCAAGTAGATGCTCTGAGAACTCGATGAGCTCGTTCGCGGCGTCCTTCATCTCCACCACAGGATCGCACCCGGGCGTGATGAGAGATCGCATCTCCGACTCCACGCTGGTCTTCGCCTGGGCGGGGAGGATCGCGTACACCGCGTCGATCAAGAAGTGCTGGGCTCCGCCTGACTCCACCTCGACCAATCGGGCCTGGAGAACCTGGCCGTCGAACAGCTCTCCGTCGAGCCCCTCGTCAGCGACGTGGAGCCTTCGACCGGTAGCCATATCCTGAAGCCAGACCCCATTACGAGTCGCCGTCTCCAGGGCGAGGAAGTACCCCACATAGGAATCACACAGCCCCTGCAGCAGTCGCTCATCGAGAGTCGTGTGCTCGCAGGTCACCAGGAACTGTTCGCCCACAGTGGGCTCGTCAGTCGATGACCGCCAGTCCCATAGGAACCAGGGCAGAAAGCGAATCCGCTCGTCATCATCATCGAGGATCTCGTGCTCGACCCCGCAGAGGTCGAGGTCCAGGCCGTAATAGTGACGCACGGCCATCAGCAGGAGGTCGTCGAACTTGTGACGCGCCGTAAAGCCCATAGCGCGACGCACGACCAGCGGCAGCGCCTGCCGCAGCCGAGTCAACTCCAACGAGAGGACTAGACCCCCCGCTCTCGCACCTGGATTTCGACCCTCTTCCGCCATGAGTTGGGTCTAGCTTGGCCATCTACAGGTTGTCAACGACCTCTTTTTTGGCCCTGTAGGGACGCCCCCAACTGCGAACAGAGAAGAGCGCCGCCGCCCCTGTCCGCTGATCATTGAAGACGACCGCTCGCCAGGACCGAGGCGGCTTGGGGTTGGGGCCGACGAAGGGGTCGGCTAGGATGCTCCTGATGGAGGCATCGTGACGAAGAAGCTGCGAATCCTGGTGACGGGTGCGGGTGGGCCTGGCGCGGTCAATCTGTGCCGCTCGCTCTTGATGATGAATCCCCAGCCGACCCTCGTCGCGGCCGACGCCTCGGCGGAGTACATCTATCTCGCTCTCGGTCACATCAGAGAGCGCGTACCGAGGTGTTCGGACCAAGGGGCCTACCTGGCATCGATACGAGAGCTGGTCACCCGCCATGCGATCGATCTGATCCTCCCCAACAACTCCCTTGAGATCGCCGTGCTCCGCGAGGCCGAAGGGACCCTGGGTGCTCGGATCATGCTGCCGGACCCTGCGACGCTGCGAGCAGCAAACAGCAAGTGGGAGAGCTACGTCGTCTGGCGCGAAGCGGGAATCCCCGTCCCAGAGACTCACCTCTTGCGGACGCCCGAGAGCCTGGAGGCGTGCTTCTCCAGGCTTCAGGAGTCCGGGGGGGATCCCGAGGGGCGCGTCTGGGTGCGCGGCGCGGGCATACCGGGCAAGGGGATCGGAGTAGCGAGCCTGCCCTGCAGAACCATCGGGCAGGCCCTCGAATGGGTGAACTACTGGAGCGGTTGGGAGGGCATGATCGCCAGCGAGTACCTCCCTGGCGACAACCTCACCTGGATGGGCCTGTTTCAACGGGGAGAGCTGGTCATGAGCCAGGGTCGCCGGCGCCTCGCCTACGTGATCCCCCACGTCAGTCCGTCGGGGATCACCGGAGCCCCGGCGATCAGTGAGACCGTGAATGACCCCGAGCTGAACCGGATCGGCGAGGCCGCCGTGCGGGCCATCGACCCCGAGTACCACGGCGTCGGATTCGTCGACCTCAAGGGCGACACCTCAGGCGCCCCGCGAGTCACGGAGCTGAACGCCGGCCGCTTTGGGACAACCCACTTCTTCTACACGGCCGCGGGGGCGAACTTCCCGGAGGCCCTGGTTCGCCTGGCGATGGGAGAGAGGCCCGAGGTTCCCAAGCGCGATCCGCTACCCGCTGGCCTGACCTGGATCCGGACCTTGGACGCCGGTCCCGTGCTGACCACACGAGAGGCGATCGAACGAGGAGAGTACCCAGAGCTGGAGCCCGGGCAGTCGTGGCCGAATGTGCCCCAGAAGATGGGCGAGTTCTCGAGCCCGGTGCGACCCTGGATCCCGGAGGATTAGGGCTCGACGAGCGCGCTCCGACAACGAGCCCCATAGGCGAGCAACGGGCCGCGAGCCGCGCACGCTCTGAAGACCCCTTGCGCCTCCGATCCGGCTCCTGTCGCCGCGAGGATCGCTCCGTAATGATAGAGCATCTCGACACGCCCCTCCGGGCTCTGATAGCGGGCATCGGTCGCGTGGAGGATGGCTCGCTCCATGACCGCGAGGGCCTCCACGTGGCGACCGAGCTTGTGAAGGATCCAGGCTTCGGTGTCGAGGAAGCTCGGCATGGGCTCGCCGCGCTCGCTGATCGCCTGCCTGACGAGGTCCAACGCCAGCGGAAGGTCGCGCTCGGCCTCCGCGAGAGCGTACGCCCAGTTGTTGCGGGAGGTGCTCTCCCACGGGGCCTGCAGCGCATGGCTCTCGTAGAGCCAGAGCGAGCCCTCGTCCTGCTTCAGGATCTCGCGAGCCTGCCCCAACGCGCTCACATGCCCGCCGCCAGGCAGGAAGGCGTCTCCGAGCCCCTTCTCCAGAAGCCGCGCCGCCTCGAGCGCGAGCGAACGGCGCGCCTCCTCAAGCAGCTCAGGAGCCAGGCCGACCGACTCAAGCTCCAGCGCCTGCAGGACTCGGAGCCCTGCGACTCGCCGCGCCTCTGGGGCCCCGATGTGAGCCGTGAGCTCACCGAGGAGCAGCGCCAGGGCCTCTCGCTCCCCTAAGCTCGCCGCATGGAGAAGCGCCCTGGCGACGCTTGAGGGTGGCAACACGTTGTCTGCCAGGAGCGAACGGAGCCGCTCCGAGGCTCCCTCCTCTTTGGTGGAGAGCCACGCCAAACGCAACTCGAGAAGGCGCATCTCGGGCGAACGACTCAGGCGCTCGTCCGCTCGCTCCAGCAGCCGACCAAGGTCCTCCTGACTGCCCCCCCAGCGCTGGATCCGGTCGAAGGCCTCGACACAAGCGGTCACAGGGTCTGCGACGCTGTGGACGCCCGCTACGAGCGCCGCGATCGCCTCGTGCGACCGGCCCTGCGACTGGAGCACGTCGCCGCGCAGACGAAGGAGCCGCCAAGCTCGCTTCCCGGCTCGTTCACGCTCGAGGTCAGCGACGACGGCCGCCCGCGCCGGCTCACCATAGCGCTGCCACAGCTCCGCCGCGGCCAGGCGGACACCGTCCTGATCCCCCCAGCGCCCCAGCACGCCCTCGGTCATCTCGCTCGCGATGTCCTGGTCTCCAAGCTCTAAGGCCAACTCGAGCGCATCCAAGTATGGCTGGGCCGGACCCGGCTCGTGCGCGACGAGGCGGAGCTGGAGTTCAAGCGCCCGGCGCGTCTGTCCCGAGGCGCGAAGAGCGTCGATCGCGAGCCTGAGTCCCTTGGGAACCGAGCCCGAGGCGCGCTGGACGAGCGCCAGGGCCTCGGAAAAGCCCTCTTCGTCGTTGAGCGCAGCCGTCCAAGGCAGCGCCCGCCTCTGGGTGGCGACGTGACCAGGTCGCATGCGAAGCGCCCTCAAGGCATGCCTCGCGCCGCCTCTGAGATCTCCTTGAAGGACCGCGCGATCGGACGCCGCGAGCGCCGCCCGCGGACCCGAGGCCGTCCGCCCACCAGGCGCCTCGCGTGGGACCATTCCTCGAACCGTGAGGAGCTCGTTCAGAGCCTGCTGCTCCCCGGCGGGCAGGATCGTCTTTGCGTACGCGGCGATCCGAGACGCCAGGCTGGGCATTCCGCCGTCGAGGGCGATCTGAATCGTACGCCTGGCCGAGTCTCCCTTGAAGCGGCTCATGATCACCCGCGCCGCTCGCCACGCGGCCGTGCCGCGACCGACCAACACGAGCTGCCGAAGATGCTCGTCGAACAGATCGCTGCTCTTGAGTTGGTACATCAAACGTTGAAGAAGCTCGATGGCCTCTCCACGCAGACCGCGGTCGACGAGCGCCGCGGTGAGCCGGAGCCAAAGACGCGGCTTTCCCGGGTAGGCGTCCGGGGGAAACGCCAGCTCATCGATGAGCCTGAGCGCTGGATCGATCGCGCCCGCTCGCAGGTGCAAGAGCGCCTCGTGGCCGGCAATATATGGCGCGTGGTCCCGATGGGAGCGGTTCAGGGTTCGAATGCGCGCCATGAGGTCGGCGCCAGCGGCAAACTCACCTCGTCCCACGAAGGCCTGCCCGATCTGGTTGAGGTCATTGGCCAGCTGCACAGACCTCCTCTGAAAACGCGCGCGATGTCGACCGACACGCCCCATGGATCGCTCACGAATCACGTCCTCGAACAGGTCCGCGGCGCGGGTGATGTCGCCGAGCTCAAGGTAGGCGTGCCCTCGTAGCACCTTGATCTCGGGTCGCTGCTGGCGCTCATCAGCCAGGCGAAGCCACTTCAGCGCCTCCTCACGGGCGCCTCGCTCCAGGTACATCCTCGCGACATCGATCATCGTCTGACCGGGCTCTTTCGAGCGCCGAACGATCTCGGCGAATCGGCGGCCGCGCTCCTGGTCGCGCCCCTGTCCAACGAGCAGGTCGGAGTAGGCGGCCACAGGAAACTCCTCGTCCTTATGCGACGCCTCCATGAGCGCCCCGTCAAAGAGCCTCAGCGCGAGCGCGGGATACCCCACCGCACGAGCAAGCTCAGCGACCTCAACGCGTCCTCGACGATCGGTGTTTATGAGCTTGGGCTGGAGGGCCTGGAAGCGATCGAGCTGCCCAAGCTCCAGGGCGACTCTGGCCCGCTCCAGATCTCCCTTGTCCCGTGTGCCCATGGACGCGCCGCTCCGCGCCTGCACGCTCTGCCACCACTCCAGCAGGTGCCCTGCGCGCAGGGAGGCAGCGAGCTTACTCAAGAGCCCCTTCTCTTCCGGTGCGACGATCAGGGCGCGCGCGTAGGCCAGCTCAGCCTCGGCCCGATCGCCGTGCTTGAACAGGAGCCGCGCCCGTGTATGTCGCACCTCGCCATCCGTCGGGAAGCGCTTACTGGCCTCCTCGATCAATTGAAGCGCACGCCCCTGCTGCCCCAGGTCCCACCACACGCTCGCCGCTTCCACCCAAGCGCGACCCTTTCGGGCTCGCTGAAGATGCGCGCGAAGCCAGTGAGATGCCCGATCAATCTCCCCTGACCATGCCGCCGTTCGAAAGGCTTGATGGAGCAGGTTATTGGGCGTCCCCTTCCCATCCCCGAGTCGTCGCTCCTGGAGCGCCCTTGCCTGCTCAAAGCGCCCGTATTCCTCGAGCTGATGGACCACGAGCCACATGGCGTCGGCCCACTTCTGGCGTTCCACGACCTCGGGGATCTGCTCCAGACGACTCCAACAGTCGTCGGTCTCCAGGGTGGCGCAGAGCGCGGCGAGCTTCTTGAGCTCTTCACCGATCTCGTTCTTGTGACGCGCGCCATGCAGCCCGTTTTGAAGGGCCTCCAGGGCCAGATCCAGCCGACCCTCGGCTTCATAGATCGCACCCATCTCTCTCCAGACCTTCGTCTTCATCCTCGGACTGGGCGCCTTGTTGAGCATCGCAGCGACCGCGCTGGCTCTCGCCTCCTCATCTCCCCGGATCAAGGCGACCTGCAGGCGGCTGGCGGCTGCGCTGCTGTTTCGCGGCGCGACGGCGTCCAGCAGGCGGCTGACCTCATCCGCTCGCACGCCGTCCCTGTGACGGACCAGGACCCTCAGATAGCCCCTCAAGCGCATATGGTTCTGGCGTGTCGCCGGAACCCGCATCATGAGCCCATAATGAGCCATGGCGCGCTCAAGCTGACCGCGGCTCAGGAACATCTTGGCCAGCTTCTCGTGCATGACATCTTTTCGGATTCGGAGCACATCGACGCGAGCGAAGAACCGGACCGCCTCCTCGTCAAAGCCCAGGTCCTGGAGGCTGGAACCCGCCTCAAGGTTGGCCTCGTCCGGATCATCGGCCTCCGCGACGACTCGCTCCCAGACCTCGAGGGCGCCCTCCAGCTGGCCCGCTGTGTGCAACTCGCGAATCAGGCTGCGCTTGGAGTTGTCCTCCAGGTAGGTCCAGGACTCCAGCTCCCTGAGCAGCTCCAGGCGCAGGCCTCGTAAGCTCGGCTCTCCGGCGATACGGACCAGCGCGTCCTCGAGGGTTCTCCGTCGCTTGTAAGGGGGACACACTGCGAGCCAGGAGCGGAGCGTCGCCTCCAGGACTCGCGGCCGCTCGCGGGCCAAGCTCCTGGCCGCCCAATAACGAACACGGTGGAAGTCGGGGCTCAGCGCCACTCCGTCACGCTTGAGCCACGGCTCAAGACGATTGAGCGCCCGACCGGGGCCGACCGAACGGAGCTCGTCCTCGCCCAGTGCGACCGCACAGCGCAGCTCGGACGAGGCGCACGCCCGGACACGTCGGCGCGCGAGCTCGGCGCGCTTCGCGTCTCCCTGGGCCTCCCTGCCCTGGGCCTCCAACAGGAGCGCACCCGGGTGGCCCGCATCTAGCGCCTGCGCGCGCTGAGCGTGGCGCACGACCCGATCGAAGCGGCGTACGGACATCCAGACGTTCGCGCTCTTGAGCAGGGCGGCGACCTCATCGTTGGCCTGACTCGTATACCGCTCAAGCAGCGCGTGTCGCTCCTCATCGTGGGAGCGGCCGGCGGGGAGGAGCTTGGCCATGGCCAGCGGCAGCGAGGCGGGCCCGCCCGGACGCTCCGCGAGACGGTGGGTGACCTGGGCCGCTGAGGCCCGCAAGCCCAGGTCGCGCAGGGTACGCATGACCAGCGCCAAGGCCTGATCCGGGTTAGAATGGGCTCGTATGTAGGCCACCAGCGCGGCCTCGACCGCCTCGTGTCGCCGATTGTGCCTCAGAGCTGAAACGGCCTCCTTGAGGACCTCCCAGTTGCGAGGATCCACAGCGAGGCTCGCCTCGTAGAGGGGCAGCGCGTGCGCCTCGCCCGCTCGCTCCCGTAAAGCCCTCGCGCCTCGCAAGAGCACCTCCAGGCGGCGCACCGGGTCTTCAATCAGCTCCGCGGCCCGCGCGATCGCCTCCTGAGCGCACGAGGGCTCTCGCTGATTCAGGCAGACGAGTCCCAGGCCTCGCCAGGACTCCACGTCCGAATCGTTGGCCGCGACGGCCGCACGAAACGCCGCCAGAGCCGACACATTGAGCTGACGGTGGGCATACCATCGAGCCACACGCGACCAGCGCCGCTCGGGCTCGGCGGCGGCCCAGCGTTCGAGCGACTGACTCACACCCCCATCGGGCTCCAACAACGAGTTCAGCTGGGCGCGTGCAAAGCCCACATCAGCCGAGCTCCGGCCCCTCCCGAGCCTCTCGGCGAGCTCAAGTGCTTGCTCCGCTCGTGCCGAGAGCCCTGCTCGTATGGAGAGCAGCGCGATCTGCGTCACCTCTTCGACGGCGGAGGTTCGCAGAGCCTCACGGGCCTGAGCTGGGTGCTTGGAGATGTGCTGCCCCAGACGCTCCATGATCTCCAGCGCCTCCACGAGCCGGCCATCTTCTCGAAGATCACGCGCCAGAGCGTTGCCTACGGGAAGCACCTCCGGCAGCAAGGCACGAGCGAAGCCCGCCCTCCCCGGCTGGCTCATGGCCTGGTCAAAGCGGGTCCATGCTCTATCCAGGTCGTGCCTGGCGACGGCGATTCGAGCGTCGACGGCGAGCGCACCCGGGTGGTGCGGACGACGAATCCGCGCACGCTGATTGAGCCGCTCGGCCTGGGCCACCTGTCCGTGCTCAAGATACAGCGCCGCGCGACGAACCAAGACGTCTGGTGCTCCAGCGGGAGCGCTGGCCTCACCGATGATCTGGGGGCGCGGATCACCGCTCGTGAGCTCGGGCAGGTATCCGCCGCCCGTCATCCATCCTCCGCAGCCCGAGGCGCCTAACAACGCCAAGACGAGCGCCAGGACGACGCGACTCATCCGCCGATAAGCTCGCGAACCCCGGCGAGCAAGGCGTCGATATGGCGCCTTCGCGGCGCCGCGCGAGAGAGCAACAGGGGCCGCTTGAGGACCAGGCGAAGCTCTGTGGTTCCCGGAGCTCCGGTCTCCAGCTCGATGGCCACTTGGTCCACCCAGGGCGCCCAGCCGGCGCGAAGCATCAACTCCAGGGTACCGCCTTCACGATCCACGGAAGACGAGCTCCACACGTCGTTCTTCGACACGAAGCGCTCCAGGGCGCCTCCCACGTGCTCGACCGGCGCATCAAAGCGCTCGGTGACCCGAAGCTCTCTCTCCATCTAGCCAGCGAGCAGCGCCGCGGCTCGCGGCGCATAGTAGGTGAGGATCATGTCGGCGCCTGCGCGCTTGATGCTGATGAGTGACTCCATCATCACGCGCTCACCATCGATCCAACCGCGCTCGGCGGCCGCCTCGATCATGGCGTACTCACCGGACACCTGGTAGGCGGCCAGCGGCAGGTCGGTGATCTCACGAATCTCCCGAACGATATCCAGGTAGGGTCCCGCGGGCTTCACCATCAGGATATCGGCACCCTCTTCTTCATCGAGAACCGCCTCTCTCAAGGCCTCCATGGCGTTGGGCGGATCCATCTGATAGGTGCGTCGGTCCCCAAAGGCGGGTGAGCTCTCGGCCGCCTCACGGAACGGTCCATAGAAGGCGGAAGCGTACTTGGCCGAGTAGGCCATGATGGGGATCTCCTCGAAGCCCTCCTCATCGAGTACATCGCGGATGTAGCCCACACGACCATCCATCATGTCGCTCGGGGCCACCATTCCGGCGCCAGCCTTCACGTGGGCCACGGCCTCCTTCGCCAGAAGATCCAGGGTGTCATCGTTGAGAACCTTGCCGTCCTCGACGAGACCACAATGGCCGTGGTCGGTGTACTCACACAGGCACACGTCGGTGATGACCAACATGTCCGGCACCTCCTTGCGGATCGCGCGGATGGCCTGAGGAATGATGCCGTCGCGAGCATAAGCGCTGCTCCCGACGCTGTCCTTGTGCTCCGGGATGCCGAAGAGGATCACTGCGGGCACGCCAAGCGCATAGGCGGCCTTCGCTTCACGAGCCGCCTCGTCCGGAGAGTAGCGAAACTGTCCGGGCATGGAGGTGATGGGCTTACGAACCCCCTTGCCGGGCTCCACAAAGATCGGCCAGATGAAGTCGTGTGGCGTAAGGACCGTCTCTCGAACGAGGTCACGCAGGGCGGGAGTCGCGCGCAAGCGGCGAGGACGAGATTCCGGAAATGGCATACTAGGACTCCTCTTCTGAGGTCGACAGGGTGGACATAATGGTGGCAGCGAGCCCCGCCATCGTATGGGGTTCTGCGACGGCGCGCACGGCGAGCCCACGCCCGCGGGCGTGGCGCGCGGTGGTGGGACCCACGGCTCCAACCGACAAGCGGTCAGGTTTATGCCCGAGGGTGTTCAGCGCGTCCACAAGAGCGTCCGCGGCGCTGGGACTCGCGATGGCGATCCAGGTGAGCCCCTGAGCGAGGGCGGACTCCAACCGAACTGTGGCCATGGGATCCGCGACCGTCTCGTAGGCTGCCACCTCCTGGACCGTGGCTCCGAGCTCAAGCAGCCCCTCGGGTAGCTCACGACGCGCCGCCGCCGCCGCGGGAAACAGAAAGCTGCGACCCTGTACGCCATGGGAAGCCGCGTGGGCGAGGAGCCCTGCCGCCGAGTGGACATCGGGCACGTGATCGGCGCGCAATCCCAGGCTTCCCCGCAAGGCTCGAGCCGTCCCTGGGCCCACAGCCCAGATGGGCACGCCGGCCAGGTCTCGGCTATCGAGGCCCCTGCGCTGGAGAGCACCGCTGAGGGCTCGAACGCCGTTCGCGCTGGTGACCACGAGGTCGGTGTAGCTGCGATCGACGAGCGCATCATCAAGCGATCCCTCCAGGGGACGCTGGCAGGTGAGCGGCACGTGCAAGAGGATGGCGCCCTCGTCCTCGAGGGGCGCGAAGGCCTCTCGATCATCCGAGATCGCTCGGGTCGTCGCGATAACCTGTCCTCGAAGAGGACGATTCTCGAACCACGCCAGCTCGTCACGCCAGTGGACAACGTCGCCCACAACCGCGATGGCGGGAGCGCGAATCTCGTGTTCATCCCTGGCCTGAACGACCTGCGCGAGGGTCGTCACGACCGTACGCTGGGCCGGCGTCGTCGCTCTCTGAATCCACGCCACAGGGGTCTGACCCGGGAGCCCACCCTTGAGGAGCGCCTCGCTCCAGCGGGACGCCTGGAGCACACCCATGAGCACGACGATCGACCGCCCTCCCCTGGCCAGCTCCTCCCAATCGACGCGGCTCGTCGCGTCGCCCTCGCGTTCATGGCCCGTGACCACCGTGTACCCGCTGTTGGTTTCGCGATGGGTCACCGGGATACCCGCGTAAGCCGGGGCGGCGCTCACAGAGGATACGCCGGGAACGATCTCAAAGGGGATTCCGGCCTGCCGACAGGCGGCCGCCTCCTCCCCGCCGCGTCCAAAGACGCAAGGGTCGCCCCCCTTGAGTCGCACCACACGCTCACCGCGCGCAGCGCGCTGTACGATCAGCTCGTTGATAGCGTTCTGGGCGTGGAGCCCCGCCCCTGCGGTCTTGCCCACATGAATCCGCTCCTGTCCCTCTACCTGGAGGGACGCCATGAGCGCGGGGCTCGCCAGGTGATCGTAGAGCACGACGTCGGCGCGCTCGATGGCCCTCCGTCCGTGCAGGGTCATCAATCCGGGTGCCCCGGGACCTCCGCCCACGAGACTCACGAACCCCCGACGTCCTTTCTCAGTCACGGGGGCCGCCCTCTGTGGAGCCGGCGTAGGCCGCGAGAATCTCTGCCGCTCCGCGAGCCAGAAGACGATCCGCGAGCTGCTCGCCGAGATCAACCTCCTCGCCGACTGGGCCCGAGATCTCGTCACAGAGCGCCTTGGCTCCGTCGGGCGTGCCCACGAAGCCGACGAGGCGAACGACCTCGCTGTCCAGAGTCGCGTGTCCAGCGATCGGCACCTGGCAGCCGCCCTCCAGGCGCGCCAGGAAGGCGCGCTCGGCCAACACCGCGCTCCGGGTCTGCGCGTCATCCAGTCGCTCCACCACGCCCCTCACAGAGGCGTCGTTCGACCGGGTCTGCACCGCGAGGGCCCCCTGGCCGACCGCGGGGATCATCGAGACCACGTCCAGAGCCTGGGAGATTCGACCGTCCAGCTCTAGACGCTGGAGTCCTGCCACGGCCAGGAGCGTCGCCGACATCCCCTCGACTCCCTCATCGAGCTTGCGAAGACGGGTCTGTACGTTCCCGCGAATGGGGACCACCTTCAGGTCGGGTCTCAGGGCGAGCAGCTGGGCCTGGCGGCGCAGGCTTGAGGTACCCACAACCGCGCCCTGCTCCAGCGCATCCAGCCCCCCTCTGACACCCTCGCGCAAGGCGATCGCGTCTCGGGGATCGGCCCGCACCGGGTAGGCGGTCAGCTCGAGACCCTCGGGCTGGATAGCCGGCATATCCTTGAGCGAGTGAACAGCGAGATCGACGTCGCCTTCCAGGAGCGCGACCTCGAGCTCCTTCACGAAGAGCCCCTTGCCACCGACCTTGGACAGGGTGACGTCCAGAATCGCGTCACCTCGCGTCTTGATGATCTTGAGCTCGACGGATTCCACAGGGCTACCTGGGAGCTCCAGCAGGCGCTCTCGAACATGCTCGGCCTGCCACAAAGCCAGAGCGGAGCCGCGTGTTCCAATCACGAGTTTCAAGAGGTCTCCTCCGAGTCGCTCGACCGCTCAGCCGGCAGATCAGACGGCGTCACTCCGTGGAGCAGCAGGGCCGTGTCTAGCAACGTCTCCGGGTCGCGCCCATTGGGGTTTCGAAGGGCGTCCATCGTCGGGTGGAGCAGCTTGGCCACCATGGAACCCGCCATCTTCTCGAGGGCAGTTCGGGTGGCCTCGTCGAGATCGGGCAATGAGCGGGCCAGAGTTTTATCCAGCTCGGCGCGCGCGATGCCGTCGGCGCGGGAACGGATCGCGGCCAGGGTCGGCTGGACCTTGAGCCCCTCCGACCAGGCCTCAATCGAGACGACGTGCTCCTTGACCAGCGCCTCGGCCTGGGCGGCGGCCTCCTTGCGGTTCTCCAGGTTGACCTGACTCACCGACTCCAGATCGTCCACGTTGTAGAGGTAGATCGTGTCGATGTCGCTCACGGAGGCATCGACGTTTCTCGGCACCGCGATGTCCACGATGAAGAGCGGACGATACTTCCGCGCGGGGACGACGCGGCGGGCGAGCGAGGCGTCGATCAGCGGCCTACGAGCGCCCGTCGACATGATCACGACGTCGGCCTCGACGAGGAGCTCTTCAAGCTCCGACATATTCCGGGCACGCCAGCCGTAACGCTGGGCCAGTGTTACGGCGCGATCGAGGGAGCGGTTGGCCACGTAGACCCGCTCAATACCAGCCGCCGACAGGGATCGTGCGGTCGCCTCAGCCATCTTTCCCGCTCCAACGAGCAGCACGCGACAGCGCGTCAGATCGTCGAAGATGCGGGCGGCGAGATCGGCCGCGACTGAGCCAATAGAGACCACCGCCTGACCGATCTCCGTGTGGGTACGCACGGACTTGGCGGCCGTAAAGGCGGCGTCGAAGATCCGCCCGAGCCTCATGCCGACAGTACCTGCATCACGAGCGGTCTGGACCGCCTCTTTGACCTGGCCGAGGATCTGCGGCTCTCCCATCACCATGGAGTCCAGGCTCGCGGCCACTCGCAGCAGGTGATGCAAGGCCTCGGTTCCATCCAGGGCATACAAGGAGCCGGCGAAATCGGAGCGGTTCAGCTCACGGTGATCGAGCATCGTGACGTGGAGTTGTTCGATGGCCGCGGTGACGTTCCCCTCGACGATGGCATAGAGCTCAACCCGATTGCAGGTCGACAGGAGCGCCGCCTCCGACACGCCCTGGGTCGCGCACAGCTCGCTTAACAGCGGCGCGACGTCATCTTTCGCCACGGCGAACGACTCGCGCCGCTCGAGCGGCGCGGTCTTGTGATTCAAGCCGAGGATTACCAACTGCACGGGCTACCGCATCACGTAGAGCAAGACAGAGCCAAGGGTGCAGCAGAAGGCGGCCATATTGGCCACTGCCGCAGGCTTGCCTCGCCAACCGCTTCGAAAGTGTCGGTAGGTGATCATCGCGTAGACGCACCAGCTCAGCGCCGAGAGCACATGCTCGGGGCGGACGGCGTCCGATCCCTGAGACTCTTGCCATACGAAGCCAAGAAGAATGCCGATGGAGTAGAGCGGAAACCCGCAGGCCAGGAGGCGCCACGCTTGGCGCTCAAGGCCCAGGAGGCTGCCTACGCCACCGCCAAGAAGCTTGCGCTTGATGCGCTCCTGCTGGTGCAAGAACAGGACGGCCAACACGAAGGCGGGGATAAAGAGCAGAAAGCCGAGAAGGGTCGAGCCGATGTGGACGACCGTGATCGTCCCCAGCTCAGCGGACTCGGAGGTCGGGAGATCTCCCCTCAGGGCCTTCACGGCCAGGGCGAAGGCCACCGCCATGAGCAGCGAGGAGACGACGGGTCCGACGACCGCGCTGCTCCGCGTCCGGCCGACCGCCCCGATGACCAGCGTCACGCCCAGGGAGACCAGGAGAAGAACCTGAGGCCCCATGGGCAACATGGGCGACTCGTTGGAGAGCTCGAAGACCCCAGCCACGATCAAGAGTCCGACCGACAGCGCCGTAAGGACGCGACCCGCCGCTGACCGCCTTGCGTGCGCGCGAAGCAGCCCCGAGAAATGAAGCGCGGTGGCTACACCGAGGCATACCGCCGCGCTGGTGAGTAGCGTCCCTGTCATGTGCCGTCTGGTTTCCGCCGCGAACGGCGGAAGCGACTACATGTGGCTCGCCAGTCGCTCGACAAGCTTGCCCTTCTGGACAGCGCCGACGATTCGGTCGACCTCTTGGCCGTTCTTGAAGATGAACAAGGTCGGCACGGCCGTCACGCGAAGATTCGCGGCGGTCTGCTGGTGCTTGTCCGTCTCGACCTTTCCGACCTTCACCTGTCCGGCATACTGGTCAGCGATCTCGTCAATCATCGGCGCGATGGCCTTACAGGGACCGCACCAGGTGGCCCAGAAGTCCACGAGGACGGGGAGATCGCTCTCCAGGACCTCGCTCTGAAAGTTGGCGTCAGTGAACTCGATTACGTTGGGGCTCGCCATGATGTCTCGACCTCCAAAAAGGGATACGGAGCGCGGAATATAGGAACGGACCTCGCAGGGGTCAACGCCAGAAGTTCAAGGAACCGATCACGAGGAACCGAGGCCCCACCGATCGGGCCCCAACGACGGCACCTTCGAAAGCGCTCTAAGCCCCTTGTGCGGCTACAGCCGACCGCGGTGAAGGGCGACGTTCAGGAGCAGCCCGAGGCAGCCCATCAACATCACTGTCGCGCTTCCTCCGTAGCTCAAGAAGGGCAGAGGGAGGCCAACAATGGGAAGCAGTCCAGCCACCATTCCAATGTTGATGAAGACCTGCCATCCCACGATCGCGATGGCGCCCACCGCGACCAGAGCACAGAACCGGTCCCGCGCGTCGTGAGCGGTCCTGAGCCCCCAGAAAACCAGGAACCAGAACAGGAAGAGGAGGACCGTGCAGCCCACGAAGCCCTGCTCCTCAGCATAGGTCGCCAGGATCATGTCCGTGTGCATCTCGGGAAGGTACTTCAACCGAGACTGGGTCCCATCACGGCTCCCACGCCCCCAGAACTTACCCGAGCCAATAGCCCACACCGCCTGCTCGCTCTGGAGATGCCTGCCCTTGGCGACCACCCCAGTGTCCGCATCGAACTTGAACCAATCGGGGTTCACCCAAAGCCGCACGCGGTCTTTCTGATACTCCTTGATGCCTCCCGTTTCCCAAGCCACCGGGACGAGAACCAGACCCGATAGGGCCACCATGACCAGGGTCCTTCGGTCCAGCCCCTCGTAGAGCGTCACCGTCACCGCGACCAGGACGATGACGAGCGAGGTCCCTAGATCGGGCTGGGTGAGGATCAGCAAGAATGGCACCAAGCACAGGGCGATGGGCTGCAGGAGATCGCGAATTCGATACGCGCCTTCATGAATCGCCGCCGCGCCCGGCGCGCGCTCCTTCCGCATGTGAAACCAGCGCGCGAGGATGAGCACGACCCCGAGCTTCGTGAGCTCTGAGAACTGGAAGTTCATGCCAAAGACTCGGAGCCAGCGCTGAGAGTTGTTGACCTCCGTTCCGAAGAACGCCGTCAGGACCAGTCCGAGGATGCAGAACGCGAAGAAGACCGGACTCAGCCGCTCCACGATCCGCAGATCGATGAGGCTGGCCAGGACGAAGATGACCCCGCCGATGATGTACCAGACCACCTGAAGGCTGTAGAAATCATCCCCGGAGTACCAGTCCGCGTTCCGCTGACTCAGCAGGCTGATCGCGGCGAGCAGCGCGATGACCATGAACGCGACAACGTGGACGCGCTCCTGAAGGATGTGACGCCGACTCATCGCGTCTCCTCCAGGCCATAGGGGTCATCATCGTCACCGGGGGCCTCCGGCCCATCAGCCCCCGCGAGATATCCCAGCTTCTCAGCCGCCAGGGTGATGCGCTTCGCGATCGGGCCTGCATGCTTTGAACCCGATCCCCCGTGCTCGACGAAGACGACGATGATGACCTGAGGGTCGTGCGAGGGGGCGTATGCCGTAAACCAGGCGTGGTCCTCTGTGAGCCAGCGAGCCAGGCTCTCGCTCGCCCCGGCGCGCACCTGAGCCGCCTCCGCTGTGCCGGTCTTCCCCGACATGGAGAAGTCCGTGACCTGCAGATCAAAGCCCGTCCCATCAGGATCGTTGACCACCTCATCGAGTCCGACCCGAATCAGGTCCATGTGCTCATGGGAGACGTCGAGCGTGCCGCTGACCTCCCGCCGCTCATTCATCGTGACCCGACCCTCTTCGTCGACCAGGCGATCCACGATACGCAGTCGAACGAGGTCTCCACCGTTGAGCAGGGCAGCGAAGCTGCGAGCGACCTGGGCCGGCGACGCCGTCAGCGATCCCTGCCCAATCGAGGTCGAGAGTGTAAACCCAGGCTGCCAGCCCAGACTGGTGTGCTCGGCGTGCCAGGTTCGAGTCGGCACCCGCCCCGTGCGCTCACGGGTCGGCAGTCCGGTCGGCTGACCGAAGCCAAACCGCCGCCCGAACTCGGCCAGGCGGTCCATGCCGAGCATCTCGCCGATACGGTAGTAGTACACGTCGCAGGAGAGCTTCAGGGCGGCGGTCAAGTTCACGGGGCCGTGACCTGAGCGGTTGTGGCAGTGGAATCGGCGGCCGCCGAAGTCATAGTGTCCCGGACAATCAATCGTCGTCTCCGGGGTCGCGATCCCATCGGTGAGGGCCGCAGCAGAGGTGACGATCTTGTAGACCGACCCTGGGGCGTAGGGAGTGACCGCCTTGTTGATGAGCGGGGTGTAGGGGTTGCTGGTCGTGTTGTCCCACTCTTCCTTGGTCAGGCGCCCGGACCAGATGTTCGAGTCGAAGCCGGGCTTCGAGTAGAGCGCCAGCACCTCCCCTGTGTCTGGCGTGATCACGATCGCCGCGCCGGACTTGTAGTAACGGAAGGCCTTGCGGACCTCCTCCTGCAGCTTGATGTCGATGGTCAGCCAGACGTCCTGACCCGCCACCGCTCGCTCGAACGCCTGCCCGCCTGCCAGCTCCTCGATGACCTGGCTCTCACTGCGATGCCCCTTCGCGTCCCGCACGTGGAGCGCTCGTCCCGCCTCGCCACGCAGCGGGTGCTCTAGCGCCTGCTCCACGCCTGTTCGGCCGATCACATCGTTGAGCGCGTACATGCCGCGCCAACGCTCGCGCTCGTCGGCGGTCACGCGGTTCATGTAGCCCAACAGATGGGCCGCCTCGTAGTGGTTGGGATAGTAGCGTCGGAAATCCGTTCGGATCTGCACGCCCGGCATTTCATGGAGTCGCGCGCGGATCGCGGCGACCTGGTTGCTGTAGACCTCCCCGGTCTTCGCGTCCCGTAGGTTCTTGAGGTTGGGGATCAGCTCGACCTGTCCGCCCGGGCAGGTCAAACCGGTGGTGAAGCGCCTGCCAGAGCGCTCGCAGGTGGCGAACCTGCGGCTCTCATCGTCCCAGACCAGAGGCTCGCGTGTCGTCACGCCGTCGCCGCGGTCGGTGGGGCAATTGCTCGCCTTGGCGTCGATGGGGAGATAGGCGACGTTATCGACGGGGCAATACAGCGTGGCCAGCGGCTTATCGATGGGCTTGAGCGGACCACCGTGCTCTGGACTGGTGTCGCTCACGAGATGACGCGCCACCAGGATCGGCTCCCAGGCCTTTCGATTGGCCAGGGCCTCTTCGATCTTCTCGTTGAGCTCAGCGCGCCGCGCGTCACTCAGCGGCAGCAGGACCTGCAGCGACTCAAGCACCACGTCACGCTGCTCGGGTCGGGAGACATAATGAGGCGTCAACTCAACACCGAAGGACGCGGCGTTGGTCGCGAGCAGCTCGCCGTTGCGATCGCGGATCAATCCGCGGCGGGGCGGGATACGCTCAGAGGAGATGGCGCTGATCCTGGCGCGCTCCCGAAAGTCCTCACCGTGAAGGATCTGCAGATAAAAGAACCGCGCCTCCAGCGCCACGAACAGCGCTGTGAACAGCGTCAGCGTCACGGCGAACCGGCGACGCTGATGCGCGAGCTCGCTCCGGTGCAGAGCGCTCACGTGTAGATGGACTCACTCTTGCGCGTCGTGAGCGACTCAAGCTGCCCCAGCAACCAGAAGATCACCGGCCCGAACGGCGCGGTGAGCAGCGCCTGTGGCAGCATGGCCGCTAGAACCACACCGGTGGTCCGAGCCGACGTGTTGAAGCTCTGATCAAAGATCAGACAGAGACCCAACTCCAAAAATGAGCTGGCGATGCTCGCGGCCGCGGTGAGCGCCAGGACGCTGACGGGACCGCGCAGATCGATGCGCTGGGAGAGCCGGTGGACCACGACAAAGGTCAGGGCGAGCACCTCCATGTGGAGACCCAGGGGCGCTGTCATCGAGAAGGCGTCTTTGAACATCCCCACGCACAGCACCGCGACGAGACCGACCTCATAGGGAGCGATGAACGCGATGTAGAGGACGACAATCAAGCCCAGGTCAGGCGCGTAGGCGCCCGCCTTGGCCTTCGCCAAGAGGGGAGACTCGAAGGCGAGGATCAAGAAGGAGAACAGGACAATGGCGATCCAGCGCATCATGGCGTTGCGCCTCCTTCAGCCGCTTCTCGTCCCCCGTCCTTGACCGCCTCGGTTCCGTCACCCACGACGCCCACGACGACCAACACCTCCTCAAGGTCAGAGAAGTTCACCGCGGGGACAACCTGCAATTCGTAATACAGGCCCCGCTGCCGCTCCTCGAGAGATCGGATGTATCCGACCTCGATCCCGGGCGGGAACACGCGGTCGTGGCCCGAGGTCACGATCGTATCGCCCTCGGCGAGCTCCTCCGCCTTATGGAGGTAGGTGAGCTGGGCCGCGTAGGCTTCCTCGTCCCCCGTTCCCTGGAGATTGCCCGTGACGCCCTTACCGGCGACCTGCACGTTCACGCTGGAACGAGCGTCCACGGTGAGCATGACCTGGGCCACGCCACCCGAGACCTGTCGCACGCGACCCACCAGGCCCTCGGCCGCGAGGACCGGCATCCCTTCACGAATGCCGTCTGCTGTACCGACGTCGAGTTGGATTCGAAGGACGCGCGCGAAGGGTGAGACGTCCTCGGCGATCACGTGCGCGGCCACCGTTCTCAGGTCGCGGCGACTGCGCTTGAACTCCAGGAGCGCCCTGAGACGCACGTTCTCCAGGCCGAGCTCTTTCGCGCGGAGCGCCTGGGACGTGAGCACTCGGGCGTCCTCCTCGAGCTGCTGGTTCTCGGCGCGCAGGTCCACAAGGGCGATGTAGCCCGACCAGAGTCCCTCCACGCCGCCGAACATACGGCTCGCGGCCGACTGCACGGGCGCCGTCACGTTCATGAGGGCCGCCTCGAAGACCGTGGTCTGCCGTGGGCTCCTCCCGTGCAGGTAGAGCAGTAACAGCGGGATCACGAGCCCCACAAGGGAGAAGATCGTTGGACGATGCCGGTTGACGTATTCTCGCACGTCCCACTCCTACCTCAGGAACCCGCGCCGACCGAAGTCGGGGCCGGTTTACGCCTGAAGGGCCACGCCTCTTAGCAACGCAAGGGAGTCGAGCGCCTTGCCGCTGCCGATGACAACCGCGCTCATCGGATCCTCCGCGATGGAGACGGGGAGCCCCGTCTCTTCGCGCAGGAGCACATCAATGTTTCGGAGAAGCGCTCCTCCGCCCGCGATCACGATTCCCTTGTCCACGATATCGGCGGCGAGCTCGGGAGGCGTCTTCTCGAGCGCCCTCCTCACCGCGTCGACGATCTCAGTCAGAGGCTCGCTCAGGGCCTCCCGAATCTCATCGGAGTTGATGGTCACCGTCTTCGGCATCCCCGTGAGGTTATCGAGCCCCTTCACCTCGCGAGTCAGGAGCTCATTGGTCTGGTAGGCGGTTCCAATATCGCACTTGATCGTCTCGGCCGTGCGCTCACCCACCAGCAGATTGTGCTTCCGCTTGATGTGATTGATGATCGACTGGTCCATCTTGTCGCCGCCCACCTTGGCCGAGATCGACTCGACGATCCCCGCGAGGCTGATCACCGCCACCTCGGTCGTACCGCCACCGATGTCGACGATCATATTGCCCGAGGGCTCCGTGATCGGCAGTCCGGCTCCGATGGCCGCCGCCATGGGCTCCTCGATCAGGTACACCTCGCGGGCGCTCGCGTTCTCCGCGCTCTCGCGCACGGCGCGCTTCTCCACCTCGGTGATGCCGTAGGGGACGCAGATGATGATGCGAGGTCGAACAAGGGTCCGGCGATCGTGGGCCTTGTGAATGAAATACCGCAGCATCGCCTCGGTGATCTCAAAGTCCGCGATGACGCCGTCCTTCATCGGACGGATCGCCACGATCGAACCCGGGGTGCGCCCGAGCATGTCCTTGGCGTCCTTGCCCACGGCGAGGACTCGTCGAGCTCCACGGACGTCCTTTTGAACAGCCACAACAGAGGGCTCACAAGAGACGATTCCCTTGCCCTTCGTGTAGATCAGCGTGTTGGCGGTACCGAGGTCGATAGCCAAGTCGTTGCTGAATAAGTCGTGGATCCAATCGAACATGCACTGCCTGCGTAGAGGGGCGGGCTGTTTAGCAGAACGCAGATAGAAGCGCTAGGCAAGAGTCGCACCTGCTCGCGCGACGGCGCGCGCCCGATCCTGCTGTGGAACATGGAGAACCGGGGAGCCCCCCAAGATCATTCCCGAGAAGATGACGCCGTTCCCACGTTCCTGTTGACGCACGCATGTGAACCGGATAGCATCCCGGCTCCCCGGCCCACCGCCGGCTTTGTTCAATAATATCAAGTAGATACGCCATGCTCGACATCCTCCGGGACAACACGCGTTCGTTCCTCGTCTACCTGCTCTTCGCGATCATCATCATCGTGTTCGTATTCACGTTCAACACGATCACGCCCGACCAGGCGTGCGGTGGTGCGGGACCAGCAGGGCTCGTCGCTGAGCTCGCGACCGTCGGTGACGACTCCATCGACACCAATATGCTGGACGTCGCCGCGCGACTCACGCTCGATCCTCCCTCGCCACGAGCGGAGGATCCCCGTGCGCTGCAGCGACGCTTCACGTACCGCAACACGCGATTCCTGAGGCTCGGACTGGGCGGCCCCTACCAGGACTTCGGTCCCGAGCCGGCGAGCGTCAGCCCGATCAAGGTGGAGAAGGCCATGTCGGATCTCGTCGAGTCCGTGCTCGTCGCAGACGCCGCGCGAGCCGCGGGCCTGGACGTGAGCGACGCAGAGCTGACGGACCGACTGATCACCGACGAATGGTACGACGAATCCGGACAGTTCCGACGAGACGACTACAACAACTTCGTTCGATTCCAGATCGGGACGAGCAACTCGCGCTTCGAGGAGTTCGTGCGCAACGAGATCCTGCGCGAGCGCATGATCACCATGCTGGTCGGCGGCGTTCAGGTCTCCAACGCGGAGCTGGATTTCCATCACGCCGCGGAGAACGAGCGAGTCGAGCTGTCGTACATCACCGTCTCGGACGACGCCGCGGCCTCCCTGGTCCCGGTGAAGCCCGAGGAGGTCACCGCCTGGACCGGGAAGAACGGCGACGCCATCAAGACCTACTTCGAGGCCAACGCTGCCGAGTTCAACAAGCCGGAGCGCTACACGGTCCGAGGAATTCAGATCAAGGCGGCCAACCGCGCCCTCATGAAGCTTGAGAAGGATGAGGAGAAGCAGAAGAAGATGGAGGAGGAGCGCACCGCGGCTCGCACACGAGCCGACACCGTCCTCGCCACCTTGAACGCGGCCGCGGTTGTCCCGGAGCCCCCTGAGGCGGACAAGAAGAAGAAGAAGAAGAAGAAGAAGAAGAGCAAGAAGAAGAAGGGTGCAGAGGCCGAGCTTGCAGAGGCGGCTCCCGCGCCGGTCGCGATCGTACCCGTCGAGGTCTTCACCAAGGCCGTGACCGACTCCAGTGATCACAGCGCGACCAAGGAGACCGGCGGCGTCTTTGAGGAGCCGCGGTCCAAGGAGGCTCTTGGCCGATGGCCCTTCGGCGACGAGGTCGCTGAGGCGGTCTCCAAGCTGCAGCCGGGCCAGGTGACGTCCCTGATCGAGGTGGACAGTGGGTTCTGGATCATCCGCCTGGACTCCAAGCTCGCCGCGGAGACCCGCACCCTCGAGAGCGCCAGCGCGACGATCGCTGAGAAGCTGCTGCGCAAGGAGCGCGCCGCCGAATTCAAGACGAAGCTGGCGGATGAGCTGTTGGCGGAGGCCAAGAAGGACCCGTCCAAGAGCCTCGAAGAGGTCGCTGGAACGCTGAACACTCGTTACGGCTTGACCGAGGAGACCCCCGGTATCGGCGCCCAGAAGACTGGCTCCTTCGCTCGGCTGCAAGCTGGCGCGTTTGGCGCCGCCGCGAAGGTCGGAAACGTCCCCGGGGTCGGAGACGTACCCGAGCTCGTGACGGCCGCCTTCAAGGCGACCAAAGAGGCGCCTGTCCTCGACAAGGTCTTCTCCGTGGGAGATGGAGCCAAGCTCATCGTCGCCCAGCTGGCGGACCGCGCGGAGGCCGGAGAGACGGACAAGGAGGCCATGAGCGCCCTGTCCGACCGCCTCCTGCGTGAGAAGCAAAAGCTCTTCTATCGGGGCTGGTACACGAACCTGCTTCGCTCGGCGGTCGATGCCCAGCAGATCACCTTCACGGACGAGTGGAAGGGGCTGCTTCAGGCCTCCATCGACCTGTACCGTGAGAGCGGAGGCGTGCTCACTCCTGTTGAGGAGCCCGAGGCGAAGCCCGCTGATGCGGCGCTCTAGGGAGCCTACTTCAAGGCTTCTAGAGCGTCCTTCTCGGCGTCCGACCTCAGCACCTCTTTGAGGCGCGCGAGGCCAGCCTCCGTCTTCTTGACCCACTCCTCGCCGCCCTTGAGCCGACGACCCAGTTGAACGTTGCGCTCATAGATGTCGATGGCCTTGGTGACCAGCGGCTTCACGTGCTTCCGCAACTCCGAGTAGTAGATCTCGATCTCCTCCTCGGTAAGGTCGTCGGGAACCTCGGCAGCCATCATGTCGTCGTACATGCGCTCAAAGAGCGCACCGAGCTGGAAACCAGACTTCACGGCGAAGTCTCGATGATGGTGGCGAACCGCCTTCACGTAGGCGTTCTGGGCCTTGATGAAGAGATTGGACTTGTCCTCTAGATCGCGGGCCATCTCCTCGATGGGCAAGCGAAACCGGATCGCAGCGAAGAGCTCACTGTAGATCTGACCGACCTCATACTGGGCCATGGAGACCCAGCGGTTTCCAAGCATGGCAGGATTACCGATGTCCTTCCGGTAGGTCTTCAGGGCACGCTTGTAGTCGCGCTCCGCCCGCGCCAGGTCGCCCTGCTTGTAGCGATACCAACCACGACGGGCATAGGCCTCCAGCTTGTCGAGGCTCACGATCCCCTTCCACTCGGGAGCGAGGATGCGATCGAGGGCCTCCACCGCGGGTCTCCAGGCCTCAAGCGCCTCATGGCACGAAGCCATCCTGAACACGGCGTCGTGGGCGTCTTTGCTTCCCGCTACGCGCTCAGCGAGGCTCGTATAATGTGGAAGGGCCTCGGGACATCGTCCTGCGCGCTCAAGGGCCAGGGCTCCATTAAAGCGGCTGACGTTGCCGTAGCGGCTCTCACCGAAACGCTCGACGATCAGCACATACTTGGCTGCGGCCGTCGCGTAGTCCTCGTTCGTGAACGCGGTCCCCGCCTCCCGGAAGAGAACGGCCGGATCGAGCGTCTCCACACGGGAGTCTCCGGGCTTATCGACGACCTCGAAATGCATGGGGTCCATCTCAATAACAGGCCCGGCCGAGGCGCAGGCGCCTACAAGCCACACTGTGAGGGGTAGCCACAGGCCCATCGAGACGCGCGATCGGATTCTCATCGAGCCTCCTATGGCCTGGCCCCTGACATGGAGACGCTCAAGCCCCCCTGAGATATTCCCCGCGCTCATCCGCGGACGAGCGAGACGACCTCGGGGAGCGTCAGCGTGCGCTGCGTCCCGTCCTCGAGGTCCTTCAGCGCGACCTGACCCGAGGCCAGCTCATCTGGACCCGCGAAGAGCACCCAGCGGTATCCCTTTCGCTCAGCGTAGCGAAACTGCTTTCCGAGACGACCCGCCTTCAGTGAGACCTCCACGCCGACACCAGATGCCCGGAGGTCGGCCGCCAGCGCGCAGGTCGGGCCGAAGCCATCCTCATCGAAGAGCGCGGCGTAGACGTCCGCGACGGCGGCGCGCTCAGGGAGACCGCCGCTCTCGCTCAGAAGGCTGACGAGACGGTCGATCCCCAGGCTGATCCCCACCGCCGGGAGCGACTGCTTGAGGAAGGTCCCGAGGAGCTCATCATAGCGTCCACCGGACATCACGCTGCCATACTCTTCGTGGGTCGTGACGAAGGTCTCGTAGATGGTCCCGGTGTAATAGTCGAGGCCTCGAGCGATGCTCAGATCCACGGCCACCGAATCGGAGACGCCCGCGGCCTCCAGGTGGTCGAGGAGCTCCAGGAGCTCGGTGACACCCGCCCTGCCCTCCTCGGAGTCGACCAGGAGCGCCTCAAGGGCCTGAACGTCCTCACGACCGTTGATGGGCCTTCCGAGCACCTCGAAGAGTCGCTCGCATGCGGCCTCATCCAACCCGTGGTCCTTTTGGAGCTCGCTCTCGACGCCGGACCGCCCGATCTTTGGGA
>CALCNF010000103.1 GCA_937897815.1 uncultured Pseudomonadota bacterium
CACCTTGAGGTACTGACCGACCTCGACGGCGTGCCGCGCGATGAGCACCGCTCCCGCGGCGGCGTTACGGAGGACGTCGCGGCTGGCCCACAAGACCGCGATGAGCACGCCAGCCACGACGACCGCGCGCGCTGTGGGATGGTCGGGCAGGAGCGCCTTGACGATCAGCAGCGCGCCTACGAGGGCGAACCCAAGGCGAATCGCCGGGAGCCAGCGCCTCGTGCGGCGCCCCGCCTCGGGGTGGGAGGCGTTCCAGCGCGCCAGGGCACGCTGGAGAAGGAAGAGCAGCCCGAACAGGAGCAGGAGCTGCAAGAAGAGCGCGAAGAGGTGGCTGGGTGAGAGGGCGTCGTAGAGGCTGTCGTTAAAGGCGTGCAGCGCGCTGGACTCTGGGACGTTGGGAGCGGTCACCGCGGTCGTATCGCTCCCCGTTGGGCGCGCGGGTTTGCTCGACTCCATGGCGCAGCCCTGGAGCGTGAAGAGCGCGAACAAGATCAGCAGGAGCCTCACCATTAGATCAGCTCCCGGTCAGGAGCGATGAGCCCTAGATCGCGCAAAAACAGGCGCGCTCCAGCCTCGGCCCACGAGGGGACGACCCAGGTCTGCTCGCCGTCGGCGCGCGGGCGTCGCGTGAGGATCCCTGTCGCCGTGAGGGTCGACACGGCGCTTGAGGCGTCCAGCTCGGTCCAGCCCATGGCGCGGGCGAGATGGGAGCGGTCGATCATCCCGTGCTCCAACGCGAGCAGGATCACCGGCGCGAGGCGCAGAGGGAGCAGCTCGAAGCCAGGAGTGATCAAGGATTGCCCGCTCACCACGTCGTATCCACCCTCGCCGCGTTGGACCAGGCTGAGCATCCAGACCAACAGGGCGCTGCGCGGATTGCCTCGGGACTGGTCGGCCAGCCAATCCCAGTAAGCGACCTCCGGATCCTGGCCAGAGAGGCGGGACATGATCCGCTCCAGAGCGGACTGGCTTGGCGGCAGAAATTCGACGTTCTGACCGCTCAGACGGTGGCGTCGCCGCACGGCGAGGGCGAGCCCCTCGGCGCTCAGAGGCTGAAGCGCCATGATCTCGGTGAACAGATCGGTCAGAGAGGTCACCTCGCGCAGGAGATGCCAGATCCCCGTCTCGACGGTGGCGACCCAGACGATGTGGTCTTTGGTAGAGCCGATGAGCGCGGTCAGGGCCCCCAGCGCCTCCAAACCACCCTGACTTCGATCTACGAGCTGATCGATTCCGTCGAGCACCAGGATAGGCGTCGCCTGACTCAGGTACGCCGTGATCGCGGTGTGGTCAGCTCGGCTACCTTCATAGCCAGCCGCGCGTCCGATCCACTTGAGGAGCTGCTCCGCGCTGCTGAAGGGGCGATCGGCGTCGAGCCAAACCAGCTTTCGCTGGACGCGTGCTCCCGAGACCGCCGCGCGGATCACGCTCGTCCGACCGCTTCCGCGGTCGCCAACCAGGAGCAGGGAGGCGCCGTCAGAGCGATGAAGGTGCTCTCGCACCCGCTCGATCTCTGCGTCTCGCTCCACGATGAACGCCTCATTCTCGGTCGCATCGAGAGAGAAGAGCTTTCCGTAGACGTAGGGCAGGCCGCGGGTGTCGGGGCGCAGGAGATCGAGCTCCTGTCGAATGGCGATCGGACCTGTTCGGACGGCCGCCCGATCACCCGCGGTCCGCACGTGGACGGCTCCGATGCGGCTCCCGATCAGCAAACCGTATTCGCGGGCACGCTCCATGAGCGGATGCTCGGCGAGCCAGTGCAAGACGTCATCGAAGCGCTGTCGGATTCCGCTGACGGCCTCCTCAATCCCCGGGTGCCGAGTCTCCTCCTGGAGCCGCTTCCAGAGATCGGTGACGGCGCTCTGCTCGGTCTCCTCGATCTCACGCCCGAGCGCCTTCGCGGTCTCCTCGATGTGGGAGAGCTCCTGGCCGAGTCGATCGAGCACCGTCCTCAGGGTGTCGACCCAGAGCTGGCGATCGCGCCGCGCCGACTCCTCCTCGGTCGTCTCCTCGAGGTCGTCTTCGCCGCCTTGAGCGCGCGTAAGTCGCAGATCGATGAGGCGGATGGCGTCTCGGACACCTCCCAGGGCCTCCTCAGCGCTCGTCTCGAGCGCGCGCATGTGCTCCGCGAGCCGGACGGCGACCCGTCGGTCGAAGAAGGTGCGTGTCAGGGAGCTTACGGCGACCGGCACCGGGGCGCCCACGTCCGCCCGGCCTCGAATCAGACCCAGGAGATCGGCCTCTGGCAGGAGGGCGACCTCGTCGGGCAGGGTGCCTGTGACCTGCTCGAGGGCGGAGAGCAGGCGGTCGATCACGGCTCCTGACCGCTGGGCG
Source organism: uncultured Pseudomonadota bacterium (assembly GCA_937897815.1). Classification (GTDB taxonomy): domain Bacteria; phylum Myxococcota_A; class UBA9042; order PHBI01; family CALCNF01; genus CALCNF01. The sequence continues at coordinate 2,335 of CALCNF010000103.1, forward strand.
TGCGTGATCCCTTCGAGGGGGCGCGCCACCCTGCGATTGAGCTCGTCCATGAGGGTTCGCGCCAGCTCTGTAGGAGGCTCCGCGTCCTCGGGGAGCTCATCCTCCTGGCTCAGCTCTTGTTGGAGCGTGGATAAGAGGAGCGCGCTTCGGTCACGCGCCATCTCAAGGAGCTCGCCCACGCGAGCGTGCATTCGCTGTGCGGGTCCGAGCGCCTGGCCCACGGCGACCTCACGGAGGCGGTTCTGCAATCCGATCAGCCGCGCCCAGAGCTCGATCCGCGCGATGAGCGCTCGCTCGCGCACCTCCCAGGCCTCTCGCTCATGAAGCGCGTCCTGAGCGGCCTCGCGCGCGGCGGGCGCTACGCTGGAGTAGCGCATCTGGGACTCGCTCACGATGAACGTACCGGCGTCGTCGGCGAGCTGTGTGAGGTGCGTGAACGCTTGGGCGGCGGTCTCGGAGAAGCGAAGGAGAGGCTCGTGCGCCAGCAGCGCGGTGTCGTCCTGGGCCAGCTGGCTCGCCTCGCTCAACTGGGCGAGCTCGGCCTGGAACCAGACCTTCAGCTCTCGCGCATCGGCGTCCCCGTCCACAAACGAGAGCGCTCCCATGAAGATGTCGTCGGCGCTTCGCATCAGCGTCTCGACACGCCGCAGCGCTTTGAGCTCGGCGCGACCCACGAGGGTCTCTACCGGCGCGAGGCCCGCGACCAGCTCACCCCCGAGGGCGCGCCGGACGATGCGGCGGTAAGGGATGTCTCTGGCGCCGTCGTCACGGCCGAAGAACCTGCTCGTCGCGCGGGTCACGCGGCGCACGAGCTTCCCGGCGACGATCCACGGCTTGTCGCCAGGTGCCGGTTTGATGTGGCGCTCGCTGGCGAGCCCATCGATCTCGGCCGGCGCGGCGAGGACGATGTCATCGATGGCCTCGGCGACGAGGCGCACGACCGTGGGGATCTCATCCGCCGCGGCCGGGGGGGTGAGCTCTTCCAGGGATGCCCGGAGCTGGTCGGAGAGCGTCTTTCGATGCTCACGCAGGATCTTGCGAAGGGCCTCGCTGCTCTCGGCCCGTCCGCAGGCCTCTCCTGTGGCCTGGATACCGTGACGCGCCTGATTGGTCGTGGCTCGAATCAAGGCGCTCACGCGGTTCAGACGCGCGTCGATGGCGTCCGCTCGGACTCGCTTCGTGAGGTCATGAAGCCTCGAGCGTGTCTCGCGCCATACGCGATGCAAGGTCGGGTCGTCGGGCTCCTCGACCTGAGAGAGGGGATCGTCGGACTCGACGGCCGTGGCCTCGGCTACCTCCGCGGTCTGGAGCTGCCCGATCTCCTGCTCTTCCGTGGGCTCCTCCGCGGTGGGCCGGGCGGTGATCAGACCGCTTCGATGGAGCGCCATCTTGAAGCCAACGGAGCCCGCGACGAGATTGATGAGCACGACGGCGCCAATCAGATTGGCGATGGGCTCGGCGAGGTTGGCGGCGCCTGTCGTCGCGAGGAGCATGACGCTCAGCGCTGCAGGACCCTGAGGCAGCAAGCCCGTCCAGTAGTTTCGGAGGTCTTCGGGCGCTCGCGACCACCGGATTGCGAGGCCGACGCCAAGGTAGATGGCGACGCAGCGCCCGATGACGACGATGCAGGCGGCGATGGCGATCGCCCAGGTATAGGGCAGGCGCAGGTGGATCCCGAAGAGGGTGAAGAAGACGAGCGAAGCGACCCCGGTCGCCGGGCCGATGATCTCGCCGAAGCGCTCAACAAAGACCTCTTTACGCTCCTCTTGACCGAGGTTGCGCGCCACAAGGCCGGCGAGCGCGAACACGAAGGCGACTCCAGTCCCTGTGGCTTCGACGCTGGGCAGCAGAGCGGCGCACAAGACGAGAAGAGGCAGGGCGGCGGCTCCGCTCAGGGTGGAGAGGACCAGCCGGAGACCGAGCCCGAGGGCCACACCTGCTCCAAGGGAGCCCACCACCGTCCACCAAGGGGAGACGCTCACGGCCGTCGAGACGGCTCCTGGGGTGGGCAGGCTCGGTGCCTCCGCCCAGGTCAGGCTCACGACCATCAGCGCGATGAGCTCAAGGCCGATGGTGAGGGTGAGCACGACATCGGGCATCCGACCCCTCGCGCCCGCCTCGCTCAGGATCGCGCCTGCCGCCGCCGTCGACGAGACGAGGAGCAGGGCGGCGATGATCACTCCGAAGGTCTCTTGAGCCCCTGGCTGCTCCATCACCTCTGGAAAGAACGGCGCCGCGAAGGCGGTCGCCACGGTGCCCAGGACCAACACGAACGCGGTTACGGTGAGCAGCGAGAGAACGACCGTCGCGGCGACGGCTCGTACCCGGCCGAGATCGACCTGGTAGCCGGCGTGCAGGGCGAGGATCGCCAGCGCGAGGTGCTCGATCGGCGCGAGCGATGTGGCCAGGGAGGCCTCGAGGATCGCGACGGACTGAGGGCCGAAGCAGAGGCCGGTGGCGAGGTAGCCGATCACGCGGGGGAAGCCCAGGCGGGACATGGTCTCGCCGGCGGTCATACCGATGAGGAGCATGAGCCCAATGGCGCTGGTCTGCAGGCCCCAGCTCTCTTTTGCGGCCTCGGGCTCGATCGCCGACAGGCCCGCCCAGCCCAGGCTCCAGAGAATCAGGACGAGATACCGCTGCATCAGCGCCTCCACGTGGAGGGCAGGATGAGCGCGAGGACCGTGAAGAACTCAAGACGGCCGAGGATCATGCCGAGCGACAGGATGAGCTTTCCGCTCGCTGGGATGTTGGCAAAGTTCAGTGTGGGGCCCACCTCCGCGAACCCTGGGCCCACGTTGGCGACGCAGGTGAGGGCGGCCGCGAAGGCCGTCGCCAGCTCGACGTCGAGCGCCGCCAGCCAGAGCGTGCACACTCCGATCGTGCAAAAGAAGAGCACCGCGAAGGCCATGATCTGCTTGAGGACGTCATCTCGAACGGCAGACCGTCCAATCTTAACGACCCGGACCGTGTGGGGGCGCACCGTGTGGGCGAGCTCAATCACCGCGCACTTGATCAAGACCATGACGCGGCTGACCTTCATTCCGCCGGCGGTGGAGCCGGCGGAGCCGCCCATGATCATCAGTCCCATGAGGATCACCTTCGCCAGGACGGGCCAGGTGTCGTAGTCGGCCGTGCCAAACCCGGTGCCGGTGCCGAGAGCGAGCACCTGGAAGGAGGCCTTACGCAGCGCGGTCTCCAGGTCTCCGCTCATGTCGGGCAGCAACAACGCGGTGATCACGAGGCTGCAGCCGAAGAGGGCCACGGTGTACACGCGCCACTCTCCGTTGCGGACGAAGACATTGAAACGCCCGCCGAGGGCCGCGTAATGAAGGGCGAAGTTCACGCCGGCCAGGTACATGAACAGGATAATGATCCACTCTACGAGGGGAGAGTCGAAGGAGGCGATGCTGGTCGCGCGAGTCGAGAACCCGCCTGTCGCCATCGTACTCATGGCGTGCAAGAGCGCCTCGAAGACGCTCAAGCCTGCGAACCAGAGCAGGAGCGCCTCAAGGGCGGTGATGGCCACGTAGATCCACCACAGGGCCATGGCGGTCTCTTTGATCTTCGGCCGCAGCCCCTCCGTGATCGGACCCGG
>CALCNF010000104.1 GCA_937897815.1 uncultured Pseudomonadota bacterium
GCGAGGTCGATACGACCGGCTGGGTCTCGGCAGACTTCCACATCCACGCGCTCAGGAGCCCGGACTCCTATGTCCCCTATGACATCCGCGTGCTCCAGGCCGCCACGGACGCCCTGGAGGTGCCCGTCCTGACCGAGCACGTCTACCTCTCGAACTTCCAGACGACCATCGATGAGCTCGGGATGGGAGAGCACGTCACGGGCATCAGCGGCCAGGAGGTCACGAGCTTCACCCACGGGCACTTCAACGCCTTCCCCCTGATCCTCGACCCGAACAAGCCCAACCTGGGCGGCGTGCTGCCCTACGATAAGGGCGCCGTGGAGCTCTTCTCGGCCATCCGTGAGCAGCACCCGGGAGACGAGGTGATCCAGGTGAACCACCCCCGGGGCTCGTCCATCAGCGGCTACTTCTCCTACGTCGGTCTCGACTCGGCTAACGACACGACCGAGCGTCCCGAGGAGTGGTCCATGAACTGGGAGGCCATCGAGGTCTTCAATGGCAGCTGCGGTAAGGGCGAGATTTATCAGGACTGGGTGAACCTCACGAACCACGGCCACAAGAAGACGCTCTCGAGCGGGTCGGACACCCACGGGGAGGCGGGCCCCCCGGGCAACGTGCGCAACTGGATCCCCATCGATCTGGCGACCCTGGAGGCGAATCACGGCTCCATCGTCCCTGTCGTCCGCGACCGCCAGATGATCGTGTCCTGCGGTCCCTTCGTCACCTTCGACGCCGTGGACTCCTCAGGCGACGTCGTCGCCACCCTGGGCCAGATGGCCAGTCGCGACTCTGAGGGCGGGGTCGATCTGCGCGTGACCGTCCAGGGCCCCTCCTGGATGCAGATCCACACCCTGAACCTCTACGAGAACGGCAAGCTCATCGCCACAGAGGACCTCTCTGGAGCCGAGGGAGCCGAGCGCTTCAACGACGTCTTGCGGGTCACTCCGACCGCCGACGCCTGGTACTCGGTCGAGGTCGTCGGTTCAGGGACCATGGCCCCCGCCGTCCTCGGCGGCAGCCCCTACGCCGTCACCAACCCCATCGAGGTCGACGCCGACGGCGACGGCGTGTGGACCCCCCCGGCCAAGCAGTAGCTTCTCTCTACAGCCGCTCGAACAGCCAGTCGGCAAGAGAGCGGTGGCCGGCTTCGCTCAGGTGCTCGTCCCAGGTGACGCCGTCGCCGAAGAGGTGGGCGTAGCTTCCGTCCTGGGCGAGGGGGGTGATCCAGGGGCGGGCGTCGAGGACCTGGAGGCTCTCTTGTTGGGCGATCTTGAGCATGCGATCGCCGACCCCTTGGGCGTGGCTCGGGGCGGCGCCTGGCTCGAGGACCACGCGGGTCGGGAGCAGGACGGCGGTCAGGGTCACCTGGTGCTCGGCCGCCAGGTCTCGGATGGCGCCCAGGGCCCCTGTGTATCGATCCCAGGCGGCCTCGGCCTCCTCGGTGCCGGCGGCGTCTCCCAGGCTGGGCTCCAGCGCCGCGGTCAGCCTGGAGAAGGTCGCGCTCAGATGGGCGGCCAGGTGGAGGTGGGAGCTCGCGGCGCGCAAGGGGTAGGGCGCCGGGCTTCGGGCGAGCAGAGCGCCCATGGGGAAGGACCAGCGGGGGTCTTGGCAGCGGGTCTCGAGCTTGGCCCCAAGCAGGGGTCCGTGATCGCAGCACGCGTAGGCGCGGTCCATGTCCACGAGGTCGTTGCCTGGATAGAGGTAGAGGATCACGGCGTCAGGCTTGGCCGAGGGCAGCCAGGCGCGGAGCACGCTCAGGTGGTGGTCGGGACCCGTCCCGGGAAAGCCCGCGTTGAGGTGATGGGCGTCGGGGCTCTTTTGGTCCAGGAGCTGTGTGAAGCGAGCCCCAGGGGAGACCCCGGTACCAAAGACCATGGAGTCACCGAGGTGCACGACCACGCGACCCTTGGTGTTGTTCATCGTCGGGAGCGCGTCCGGGTAGGCCTTGGGGTAGAGCGCGCGGCAGGCGCTCTCTCGGGCCTCGGGGGTGAACACCAGGCGCGCTTGCTGGGGCGGTGGGCTCTGGGGCGGGGTCGGCAGGAGCAGGCGCACGGCGCCCTCAAGGAGCACGACGCAAACCAGAAACACGCCGATCACGCGCGCCCACAGGCCGTAGGTCAAAGGCTCTCGTCGACCCGTAAGCCAGCATGCGCCACAGACCAGGGCCGTCGCGCCCAGGAGATCCCAGGTCGAGATCGTCGGCGCGAACCACGCCAGGAGCAGGCCGGCGGCGAGCGGGACGCCGGTCCGCGCGGCGAGCGGAGCCCCCGTCCAGCGACCCAGGGCGACGCCGAGGCCGAGGAGTATGAGGAGCGCGAGGAGGCTCACAGCCATGGGCCACAGAGCGGCGTCAGCTCGGGCCTGGTCGGGGCTGGAGGAGGCGCGCGCGCTCCGTTCGACGGGCATCCAGACGTCTCTGGGCGCGCGCTCTTTGAGGCGATCGAGGATGGGTTGGCGGAGCTCGGCCGGCGCCAGGGAGTCCTCCCAGGCGACGCAGTAGGGCCCCGCGACCGGGCCCTGGCAGCCGCGGTCGGGATCGGAGAGGAGGAGGTGGGCGCAGGAGCCCTCGCCCTCGGGTCTGGTGCAGATCACCGCGTCGATCTCGTCGCAGACCAGGTTCGCCTCGAAGAGGTGAAGCTCGGGCTCCCCGCCGCTGATGGCGCTCTTGAGCCGCGTGGCGGTACCCGGCGGCAGGGCCCGCCAGGCGCCCGCGTGCTGAGCCATGCGCTCAGCGCAGTCGATCGCCTCGGTCTCGCCGCGCGCCTCGGGCTGCGCGAAGAGCGTCAGGGCGAGCATCGAGACGGCGACCCGCGCCGCCACAGGCCTCACCCGGCGCAGAGGTCCATCACCAGGCGCTCCATGACCAGGGACTCATCATATCCCTTCGACTTGAGCTGGATGTTGGTTCGGTACAGGCGGTCGTAGGTCCGCCGCAGCATCACGGCGTCGAAGTGATTGCTCTGGGCGTAGAGCTTCTTCGCGACGAACTGGTGGAGCGAGAGATCCTTCTGGATCGCCTGGACGCTCTGACCGCGCGATTTGAGCTCCTTGACCTGCCAGAGCTGTCGGAAGTGTCGCGTGAGCATGCTCAGGATCCGCAGCGGCGGTTCCTTGTGGGCGAGCATGGCGTGCAGATGGGTGATCGCTGGAACGGTCTTGCGCTCGCCGACGGCGTCCACGAGCTCAAACACGCTGTGCTCGCGGGTGGCGGCGAGGACCGTTGTGACCGCGTCGCGGGTGATGGGCGCGCCGGGACCGACGAAGAGGCTGAGCTGATCGACGACCAGCTGCAGGAGGCCGAGCTTATGACCGGCGAGGTCGACGATGAGGGCGGCGGTCGCCTGATCCACCGAGTGGCCCAGGCGTCGGGACTCGCCGACGACCCAGCGGGGGAGCTCATAGGACTTGGGAGAGTCGTAGACGAGCTCTTGGCCGAACTTTCCGATCTTCTTCACCAGGCCAAGGCTGCGGTTGAGCTTGGTCGCCACGAAGATCAGGGTCGTTGAGGGGTCCGGAGACTCCGCGTAGCTGGTGATCAGCCCGTGCTCATCCTTTTGTTTTGCCAGGGTCTCAGCCCCCCGGACGAGGACGGCCTGGCGGGTCGCGAACAGGCCGATCGACCGACATCCGTCGAGCACCTGGGACACGGTGGTCTGGGCTTCGGCGAGATCGAACCGGGCCACGGACATGGGATCGCTTGGGTCATCTACGGCCGCGGCCAGGATGGCCCGCACGGCCCCATCGACCAGGAGCCGCTCGTCGCCCTGGATCAGGTAGATCGGAGCGGGTCCGTCCTTCTCCAAGCGTGACATGAGCGTGTTGAGGTCCTGAGCCATAGCCGCACGATGCCGCCCGCTTGGCAGAGTGGTCAAGTGGGGAGCGGCGTCGAGGCTGGCGCTCGCGTCCGCGAGCGGTCCCAAAACAGCGCCCCGCGCGCGGGCGTGGCTTGCTGGGCGCGGGTCAGGTACCATCGTGACCTTGGAGAGCGTCCAGCAGGAGAACGCGTGAAGAATCAACTCTGGGTCAGCGCCCTGGCGATGGTTGTCGCCGCGGGTTTGGTGGGGTGTGAGGCCGAGGAGAGCGCGGCGCCCGCGACTCCTGGCGAGCTCGACGTCGTCTCCGACGTGACGCCGGATGTGATCGCGGAACCGGACGCCGCCGAGCCGGTCGTCGACGCGGCTCCGTGGCCGTCGGTGCCGCCGTCCTTCAAAGTCGGCGGGCTCCTGGGCCGCTTCACGCCAGGCATGGCCGAGACGCCCACCGATGTCCCCCTCGATCTTGCGCCCACTCACCTCCACGAGAGCCTGCGCCTCGGCGACGGGGAGGGGGCCTTCTCCCTGCTCTTCGATGACGGCCCGTTCTGCGGCCGAATCGAGGGCGGTATTCACGTCAAGGAGACGACGAGCTACACCTTCACGGCCGTGGCGGGCGACAGCGTTCAGGTGCGTCTTGATGGCATCCCGGTGATCACGGCCTGGAAGACCCAGGAGGTGACCACGGAGTCGGTGGACCTGGTCCTGGAGAAGGGGTGGCACCCCATCGAGTTGATCTTCTCCTCCGATCCCTTTCGAGCGATCCTCGAGCTGTGGATCGCGGCCGAGGGCGAGCTGCCTCAGGTCGTCTCGGGTGACAATCTCGGCTACACGTCCAAGGTGCCCGAGAACTCGCCCTCACTGTGGGGCGACGTCGAGGTGGGCGCGCCTACACCCTACGGCGTTGGGGTGAGCTACACGGCTACGGGACCCGCGCGCCTGAAGATCGACGCGCTGGTCGATGGTGAGCTCGTGACCGTGACGAGCGATGAGCTGGGCGTGGAGGGCCACCTGACGGTTCCTCTTAAGCCGGGAGCCATCGCTGAGTTGTCGTTCGCGCTCTATGACGCCTGGGATCGGATCACGACCTTGCCCGGTGACGTCGTCTTCGCCGAGCCGCTGCCTGACTTTGTGCCTGGAGGCATGCTCGGGACCTACTACAGCGACAATCAGCACAACAACTACCTGGCCCAGCGCCTCGACCCGGGCATCGTCTTGCCCGAGGACGCAGGAGAGGGGACGAACGGAAGCTTCGGCATGCCTACGCAGCCCGACACCTTCAGCGTTCACTGGGACGGCGGGATCTACGCGCCGACCTCGGGAGATTACACCCTGTACTGGGGGACCGATGATGGGCAGCGGGTCTTCGTCGACGGACAGCTCATCGCCGAGGACTGGACGGGGCACGCGCCCCAGTATGTGAGCCCGACGGTCTACCTGGCCCAGGGCTGGCACGCCCTGCGCCTGGAGATGTTCGAGAACTATGGCGGGGCCTATTCGCATCTGGAGTGGGCTGGACCGGACTTCGTGCGTCACGTCACCCCGCCGGATGTCCTGGGCGCTGTGCTCCCTGAGGACAATGAGCTCCCGCCTGAGGTGATCACCGCGGAGGTCTTCACCAGCTGGCAGAGCAACAACAACATGAACTATGGGCGCGCCATCTTGTGGTTCACCGCGAGCGAGCTCGCCACCGCCGAGGTCGTAATGACCACCTCGGATGACGCGGTGACCAACCACGAAGAGACGGTGTACTCCGAGGGCTTCAAGCACGTCTTCAATGACCTGCCCTCGGGTCCTGTGATCTTCTACATCTATCTGACGGATCGCCACGGCGTGACCAGCCTGACCACGAAGACCGTCTTCGGTGAGGTGCCTCTCCCTCCTGAGGATGATGACTGACACCGGTAGGCGCGCGCGCCTGCATGCGATAGGTTCACGACGTGAAAGACGCCGTCCGAGATGCCGCGATCGTCGAGGTTCGCTCACGCGTTCTAGAGGCGTGCATCGCTCAGGCTCAGCACCCCGATGGTGTGCCCCTGGACGTGTTGATCAACGACACGCTTTATCACGAGAAGAAGCGCCTCGAGATCGACCAGTCCGCGGTCTCGCGGGCGGGGGATATCGCCTTTTGGGATAAGGTGAAGCGCCGGCTGGGCCGCGCGAGCGAGCTCCAGCAGCGCCGCCTCCTTGAGAAGATCATCGACCGCTTTACCGCGGAGATCCTCGGGCACTTTGAGCCGTGGGTCTATGACGTCTCCACGGCCGTTCTCCCGCGGGTGCTGCCTCTGCTCCTGAACGCCGCGAGCCCCGCGCGCCTGGCGACCGGCGGGATGCCCAGCCTGTCGGACACGATCACCCTGGAGGGGCACGTGGACGCCCTGCGTCGCTCCATCGACCAGGGGACGGTCATCCTCTTGCCGACCCACGTCTCGAACCTCGACTCCGTGGTCCTGGGCTGGGCCATCTTCGAGCTCGGCCTTCCGCCATTCACCTACGGCGCTGGATTGAACCTCTTTAACAACCCGTTGCTCTCCTTCTTCATGAAGAACCTGGGCGCGTATCGGGTGGACCGTCGCAAGACCGCCCCCCTCTACAAGGACGTCCTCAAGGAGTACGCGACCGTGTCCCTGGAGAAGGGCCAGCACCAGCTCTTCTTCCCGGGTGGGACGCGCTCCCGCTCGGGTCTCCTGGAGGACCGCCTCAAGCTGGGTCTCCTCTCGTGCGGGCTCCGGGCCTACATCAACAATCTCAAGCGCCGAAGCGACAAGCCCAACGTCTATTTGATTCCCTGCAACGTCTCCTTTCAGTTGACCCTGGAGGCGGAGACGCTGATCGAGGATCATCTCAAGCTCGTCGGAAAGAGCCGCTACATCATCACGGATGATGAGTCCTCGCGGCCCAGCCAGGTTCTTCAGTTCCTCCAGAACATGGCGCAGCTCGAGAACGCCATCTCGGTCTACATCGGCGAGCCGCTCGATCCCTTCGGCAACCAGGTCGATGTCCAGGGCGAGTCACGGGATGCGCGCGGGCGCTCGGTCGACATCGCTCGTTATGTGACCGACCCCACGGGAGCGCCCAACCATGACCCGCGCCGCGACCGGGTCTACACATTGCAGGCCGGGGAGGCCGTGCGGCGGGCGTTTCGGGCGGGGAACACGGCCCTGTCGACCCACGTGCTGGCCTTCGCGCTCTTCGAGCTGCTTCGCCGCCGCTTCCCCACCCAGGATCTCTACCGGATGCTTCGCGACGCCGGAGGCGGCATCGGTGTGCCCATGAGCGAGGTCGCCGACGCCGTCGGCCGGGTGCTGGAGAGGAGCCGTCAGCTCAGCGCCTCTGGGGCCCTGCGCCTCGGCTCCAGCGTCGCCGGTCGAGAGGCGCCTGAGGTGATCGCGGACGCGCTCCGCCACTTCGGGGTCTATCACTCACGGCCGGTGGCCGTGCGCCGCGGCGATCGGGTATTTGCCGACGAGATGAACCTCCTCTACTACTACCGTAATCGCCTGCACGGTTATGGGATCGAGACCGCGTTCGACCCCGAGTCCCCCAGCGGAGAGAAGGTATGAGCCAGTTCGATGAGCGCAGCGTCTCTGTACTCGGGGGAGGCTCCTGGGGAACGGCGCTCGCCCACATCGTCGCCTCACATGGCTACGACACCCTGCTTTGGGTCCGACGTGAGGAGCAGGCCGAGGAGATCAACGAGCAGCACACGAACTCTCGCTACCTCAAGGGCGGCGTCCTCGATCCCAAGGTGGAGGCGACGACGGACCTGGAGCGCGTCGCCCGCCGCTCGGAGGTGATCATCCACGTGGTCCCGTCGAAGGCCTTTCGGCAGGTGTCCTATCAGCTCGGCGACTTCATCTCGGGTGACCAGATCATCATCAGCGCGACCAAGGGTCTTGAGGGGGCTGGCCTTACGCGGATGAGCCAGGTCCTCTTCGAGGAGACCTGCGTGCGGAAGATCGGGGCGCTCTCAGGGCCCAACCTGGCCAAAGAGGTCATCGCCGGCCACCCCAGCGCGACCGTGGTCGCGAGCCCCTTCTCCGAGGTGATCGAGAAGGCTGAGCGCCTCCTCGCCGGCCCGACCTTCCGACTCTACGGCAACGCGGACATGGTCGGCGTAGAGATGGCCGGCGCCCTGAAGAACATCTACGCCATCGCGGGCGGCATCGCCGCCGGTCTCGGATATGGCGCCAACACCTTGAGCGCGCTGATCACCCGAGGGCTCGCGGAGATCTCTCGCCTCGGCGAGCACTTCGGCGCGGAGCGTCTCACGTTTCAGGGCCTCGCGGGCGTCGGCGATCTGGTGGCCACCTGCACCTCGACCCTGTCTCGAAACCACACAGTAGGTCGGCACCTGGCCCAGGGGGAGGACCTCGCGGAGATCGTCGCCAACCTGGGGATGGTCGCTGAGGGGGTGAACACCACGCGCGTGGTGCACGCCTTCGCTCAGGCCCAGGGGATCGATATGCCCATCGCTCGGGCCGTGCATGGCGTGCTCTTTGAGTCCATGACCCCAGCGGAGAGCCTGGGCGAGCTCATGCGTCGAGCGAGCCGCTACGAGGGCCACGACCAGCCCATTCAATCCCAGACCCTGATTGGCCAGTCGGTCACGGAGGCGGCCGCCCTGGTCGCTCGACGCTCCGAGACCGAGTCGTGAGCCTGATCAGCAAGGTTCTGGGTCTGCGACGGCACGCGGGCTCCTACGCCTTTCCTCTCGATCGGAGCCAGCAGCGGGACTTCGCGGGCGGCTATGAGGGCGACCTGTTCTATTGGGACATCGACAAGACCTACCTGGACACGGACCACGAGAGCGTCCTCGGTCTCGTGGCCGTCACCTGGGAGATGGCGGTGGACAAGCGAGAGGTGGCCGCGACCGATGTGCTCCTGCGAGCCCTGCGCCGCGGGGCCCCTGCGAGCGGGGAGATCTGGTCGAACCCCATCTACTTCGTCTCCGCGAGTCCACCTCAGCTCAGGACGGTGATCGAGCGGAAGATGCTCATGGATGGGGTCGAGTTTGATGGCATCACCTTCAAGGATCAGCTGGCGCTCATCCGCGTGGGGAAGATGAACCGGCTCCGCGCCCACGTGGCCTACAAGCTCTCGGCTCTCCTGCTCTATCGTCGCGAGCTCCCATGGACGGTTCGAGAGACCCTGTTCGGAGACGACAGCGAGTCCGATGCCCTCATCTACGGCCTCTACGCCGACATCGTCGCCGGGCGCCTCAGGGGGGACGTGCTCGAGGCCACCCTGCGTAAGAACGGTGCGCTCCCCGAGGACGCGCTCTATGTCACAGATCTGGCCGCGGGGATGCCATCGGAAGAGCTCGTCGACCGGATCTACATCCACCTCACCCGGGGCCGACCCAAGCACACGTATGCTCGGTGGGGCTCCATCCTCGTTCCCCATGAGGACACCCTTCAGGCGGCGGTGACGCTGCTGGACGAGGGGAAGATTCGACCAGGAGCTCTGGTCGAGGTCACCCGGGCGATGATCGAGCGTCACGATCGCGGCTCAGCCGAGGTGCTTCGGTCCTTGTTCGACGTCGTTGATCGAGGCTACGCCAGGCTCTCCACCCTGGAGCGCGTCTGGGATCTCCTGCGGGCTGAGCGCCTGGTTCCCGAGTCCCTCAGCCTACGCACCTCCGAGGGTCCAGGGGAGGTCGCCCGACACGACGGTGACTTCGTGACCCCCATCCGCTACCTGGCGCTCTAAGCTCAGGCCTCGGTCTCGGTCCTGGAGTCGTGGAGCAAGAACGCCTTGATCAGGGCGTCGAGATCTCCGTCCAGGACCGCGTCCACGTTGCTGGTCTCCGCGGAGGTCCTGAGATCCTTCACCATGCGATAGGGGTGCAGCACATAGGAGCGAATCTGGCTCCCAAAGGCGATGTCCTGCTTCGTGTTCTCGAGGGCGCTCCGCTCCTCGTCGCGGGCCTGGCGCTCGAGCTCGTAGAGTCGGGCCTTGAGCACCTTCATGGCGCTCGCCTTGTTCTTGTGCTGGCTTCGCTGGCTCTGGCACTGAACCACGATGCCCGTCGGCAGGTGAGTGATTCGGATGGCGCTCGAGGTCTTGTTCACGTGCTGGCCGCCGGCGCCAGAGGCTCGATAGGTGTCGATCCTCAGATCGGACTCGTTGATGTCGATCTCGATGTCGTCTGCGATGTCGGGGAAGACGAAGCAGGCGGCGAACGAGGTGTGGCGTCTGGCGCTCGCGTCGTAGGGAGAGATTCGGACCAGCCGATGAACGCCCGCCTCCGCCCGAAGCATCCCGTAGGCGTACTCGCCTCGAACCGAGATGCTGGCGCTCTTGATACCGGCCTCATCGGCGTCCTGGCGATCGAGGATCTCCACGTCCCAGCCCGCACGCTCGCAGTAGCGCACGTACATCCGGAAGAGCATCTCTGCCCAGTCTTGGCTCTCGGTCCCGCCCGCGCCCGCGTTGATGGTGATCAGGGCGTCTGCGCTGTCGTGCTCGCCTGAGAGCATTCGGGTGAACTCCATCTGATCGAGGGCGTCGGTGACCCGGGTCAGGTTCGCGCGGATCTCGCCCTCGACGCTCCCGTCCTCCTCGAGCTCGCCGAGCTCGATAAGGACCTCGGTGTCTTCCAGCCAGGAGGCCGGCTGATCCACCCGCTCCAGCTTGGCCTTCACCTCGTTCTGCTCACGCAAGAGGCTCTGTGCCCGGTCGTTGTCGTCCCAGAGGTCCGGGGCGGAGACCAGGCTCTCCAGCTCGCTCAGACGCGCCTGTAAACCAGGGACGTCAAAGATGCCCCCTGAGGGAATCCAGGCGTCGCGCCAGCTCACTCATGCGCTCTTTGTCTTGCTCAAACATCGCCATTCCCTCCGGCGTTTGAGACCGCTCGATCCCACGCCTGAGGCCATGGTACACGGCCACACGGGGTCTGGCGAGAGCGAACCTGCGGCGCGCCGCAGGCGTCTACTCCGCCTTGAGGATCCGGAAGAGAACGTCCGCCTCATCGGCGTCGGGTTCCGCGCTCTCCCAGCCCACAACGTAAGGTGTGCCGGCGCCCGTGAGGCGCACCAGGAAGGGCTCGGTCTGATCTCCCGACCAGGTCCGATTTGCGACGATCCGGGTGCCGGTGAACAGACCCGCGTCAGACAGCCGCTGCACCTGAATGCCGTGCTCATCCCCATCGACGTCTTCGAGCTGGAAGGCGACCGCAAATTGCCCGCCCTGGAGCTGGATCACGTCCGGCGCGGAGAAGTCACCGGTCGCCTGCTCATCATGGGCTTCGAAGACCTCTCCGATGGTCTCGATGGCGTTCAGTCCGAAGAGCTGACAGCCCACGCCCTTCTTGGCCTTTCCAGACTTCACCGCCGTCGAATGCCAGCAGGCCAGGCCCGCGTTGCCGGGACCTCGCGCTACGCTCGGCTCATCTTGTATTGCATTGGAGGTCTCATTGGCGCCGAGCTGGATCGCCTCGGCCTCGGAGAGCGCTCCATCGACGGAGACCTTTCTTGCGTAGATCTTCGTCTTCGCTCCAGGTGACGCGCTCGCGACCCAGGCGATCACGACGTGATCATCATCGAGGACCTCGGTGGTCACCGGCTCCGTCTGCTCGTGACTCACGGTGGCGTCCACCTGGAACGCGTCACTCGCTGGCGTCGCATCCGCGTGGAAGCTCCGGGCGAAGATCTCGTCGCTCTCTGCCCAGACGACCACGAAGCGTCCGTCGGCGGCGAGGCTCACGCCCGGCTGCGTCGGGGTCGCCGTGGTCTCGCTGACCTCAAAGTCATCGCTGGCGAAGCTGCCGTCCGCGTTCAGGAGGCGCCCGCGCACGCCCGGCGTCGCTCCGCTCTCGGCCCAGATGACCACGTACCCGTTTGCGTTTCCAGCGATGGTCGGCTCGGTCTGGTCGCCCTCAAGAGCGCCGTTCACCATGAACTCATCGCTGATGGGCAGGCCGCCCGAGTTGAAGCGTCGGGCCACGATCTCTGTGCCCGAGTTCCCGGCGAAGGGGCTCTGGACTACCAGGACCGAGTTGCCCTGGCCGTCCTGGGCGCCGTCTCCGCTGCGTTGGTCGCCATCGGTGGTGACCAGCGCCCGCTGTTCCAGGGCTCCAATGGCGGGCGAACCGTCCTGATCGAAGCGCCGCGTGTAGACCTCGCTGTCCGGCCCGAGGAAGGAGACCACGTAGTCGTCTCCCGGCAGGACCAGCACCGAGGGGAGCTGCTGATCGTCGAAGACCGTGAGGTGCACGATGCTCTTGCCCAGGGGCGCCTGGGAGGCGTCATAGCGGCTCGCGAGCACGCCTGAGCCGCTCACGTCTCCCGCTTCGTCCTGGAAGACGACCACGAAGCCGCCATCACTGAACACGTCGAGCCCGCCGAGGAGCTGGTCCTTGGATTTCTTGCCGCTGATCTCCAGGACCGGCGAGCTGGATTGGAGGGAGGCGTCGAGGACCAGCGCTTCCACATCACGATTCGGGTCCCCGCCGTCTGAGCGGTCCACGTCCCAGCTCAGGACCACGCTGTTCCCGTTCTCGGTCGCGATCTCGATTCGGGCGAGGTGGTCATCGTCGTCGGTCTCGTGAACCAGGACCGGGCCGTCCCCAAGCCACGTCCCGAAGCGATCCATGGTTCGGCCATAGATCTGGGTCCGGGTCGGGTCGACCCAGACGACCGCGATCTCGTCCCCGGGCATCTCGGTGGCCGCGTAGAGATCATCGGCCACCTCACCCTCTCCGAGCACCTCGATGAGATCGCCGGTGAGGAGTTGGGCGCCGATGGGCGCGAAGTACATGCGGTTCTTCTCCGGAGTGGTCGCGGTCGAGCTGTTGTTGGTGACCATCAGCAGGGCCGCCCAGCTGCCATCGGAGAAGGAGAACGGCGTGATGTGCTGCGTGATCACGAAGTTGGTGAGCCCCTCACCGGTTCCCTTCTCTCCTGAGATCTCCCAGAGCTCCTCGCTGTAGAGCGGATTTCCGTACAGATCGTAGAGCACGCCGCGGGCCGCTCCCTGAACCGTGCAGTTGCTGTTCGCGCTGTCGATGCAGCGGAACTCACCGTCGTGTCCGAGGGTGAGGAAGTTGCCGTTTACGTGGGTGGCGATGGACAGGGGGAACACGGTGGGAGAGAACAGCACGTCCTCGAGCTCCTGCTCTTCACGCTCTCGACTCCCGGTGCGGTCGGTGATCCTGAGCACGTTCTCCTTGAGGGCCGTGCTCGACCACTGCGTGACGTAGCGACCAAATCCAAGGTCACCAAGCGCGGCCTGTCGATTCGAGGAGACCTCGACGCTGATCTGCTCTTCGCCGCAGGCGTCTCCCTGCCCGAGGCAGAGTCCATTCTGGCAGGCGTCGTCGGTGGAGCACAGGTTGTCGTCATCGCAGGGCGTCCCGTCGAGGATCTTCACGACCACGCATCCCTGGGCGACAGGATCACAGTAGCCGGTCTGGCATTGGCTGCCGAGGAGGGCCTCGCAGTCCAGCTCGATCCCACCGCTGCAGCTGCCTCCGCCGTCGCAGGCGGCCGTCACCGTGCACGGGTCTCCATCATCACAGGGCAGACCCGCCGGGGCCGGGATCAGCGAGCACTCATAGCCCTCGGCCCCCAGGGGTACGCATGAGCCCTGGCTGCAATCGGCGTCCAATGCCGAGCAGTCCGCGCTATCGCCCGCCAGGCACAGGCCTTCGGAGCAGGCGTCTCCCTGGGTGCAGCCGTTGCCGTCCGCGTCGCAGGGGGTTCCGTCGTCACGGGGGATGATCTTGCACTCGTTGTTCAACTCGTCGCACAGGCCAATATTGCAGGCTCCCTGCCCCTGGCTGCAGTCGCGGGCCGGGCCTCCAAGACAGGCCCCCGCTCCATCACAGGCGTCGTCGACCGTGCAGAAGAAGCCGTCGTCGCAGGGGACCGTGTCGTCGGCCATCAGGGTCTCGCAGGTGTAGGTGTCCGGGCTCGTGCTCTGGCACGCCAGGAGCTTGCAGGCGGTCGTCCCGATGCCGCATGGCGCCGGGCTTCCCGGTTGGCAGATGCCCTCGTTGCAGGTGTCGAGCAGGGTGCAGCCGTCGCTATCGGCGTTGCAGCTCGTTCCGTCGACCACGGGGACCCAGGAGCAGCCGCCCGTCTGAGGGTTGCAGCTGTCGATCGTGCAGGTGTTTCCGTCGTCACACTGACCGAGATCGGTCGCGTGGGTGCAGCCCGCTGTGGGGTCGCAGGCGTCGACCGTGCACGGGTTGCTGTCGTCACAGCTCTTCACCTCGCCTACACACTGACCGGCGGCGCAGGTGTCGTTCACCGTGCAGGCGTCATCGTCATCGCACGGATCCGTGTTCTGAGAGGACATGCATCCGCCGAGCGGGAGGCACGAGTGGCTGGTGCAGGGATCTCCATCGTCGCAGTCGACTCCGACGGGCAGCTGCATCTGGACCCACTCTGACCACAGGGTCTCCTCACCGTCCGAGACCGAGATGCGGCACGCGACGATGTCACAGGAGCTGACCAGGTCGGCCTCCAGGTGATCCTCGCCCTCGAAGGGATCGTCCGAGCCGAGGGTCCACTCGGTCGTCACTGTGACCTCCGTGGCGTCTGTCGGCTCCTCCTGCATGACACACAAGACGGGGCCCTCTGATCCCGCAGGGGCCTCGATCGCCAGCTCGGGGACCGTCGGGGGTGCGTTGCTCACCGTCACCTGGTTCTTGCTGGTGATGGTCTCTCCGTTGGCCTCGCCGTCGTCGGGCGTCGCCTCGCAGACGACCGTCGAGTCGGCGGGCACCGTGTTGGGCGGCAGGGACTCCCCGGTCTGACCCTCTAGAACCTCTCCATCGACCTTCCAGACGTAGGTCCAGGACACCTCATCGCCGTCCGGATCCTCCACCGCGGTCGTCTGACAGACGATCTCGTCCGCCTCGGTCGCGTTGCTGGGTCCGACCAGCGCGAGGCCTCCCTGAGGCGGGGCGTTGCTGAGGATCACGCTGGAGCTGTCGATCCACGCGGAGGCGGCGTCGCCGTCTGTCGCGCGCACCCGGCACCGGACCGTGTCGCCTTTTCCGGCCGTCGGCCCGTTCTCCTCGCTCACGAGGTTGCTCGGGTAGACGTTGGCCGTCGTGCTTCCGGGGTTGATGTAGCCGTTGACGATCCAGTTGGTCTCGTAGGTCACGCTGTCGCCGTCCGCGTCCGTCGACTCACCCAGGACCGAGCAAGAGAAGACGGTGAGGGCGTCCCCCGAATCGGGTCCCAGGCTTACGTCGGGCTTGCTGGGCGCGCTGTTGAGGATCGAGACGGTCGCCGACTGGGAGGTGTCCCCGGTGTCCGTGCCGTCGCTCGGGGTGATCAGGCACGACACGGTCTGACCTTTGGAGGTCTCCGTGGAGGCGAGCTCGCAAGATCCGTCGCTGTCCTGGAGAACCCCGCTGACCATCCACTGGCAGGTGTCCGACGGGAGGTCGCCTGGATCCCCATCGTCCCAGTCCGGGCAGCTGCACGCGAAGGACGTGTCGGTCCAGCCCGTAGATGGGAGCACGACCGCCTGTCCGCAGGACGGGCGTTGGTTCTCAATGGTCACGCTCGCCGTGATCTCGGTGGACTTCCCGTAGGGGTCGGACGCGCGAACGCGAACCTCCCAGACCTCCCCGCGCTTGGTCTTCTGGGCGTAGACGGTGGGAATGGGGACGTCCATGTCCTCGCCGTCTCGGAACCAGCGCCAGGAGTAGAAGATCTCCTCCTGCCCACGGTTGGGATCGATGGCCGGCACGGACAGGACCGCCTCAAGGTTGTCGACCGTAGAGGGGTTCTCGGGCGTGATCACGACGATGGGCGCCTCGGGCGCTCCGTTCACGATGATCCCTACGGAAGACTGGGCGACCTTACCGCTATTGTCTCGGGCGGACGCTGTGATCGTGTGGTTGCCGGCGGAGAGCCCCTCGTGGTCCACGACCGCGAAGCCCTCGTCATTGGGCTCGACGACCACAAGTTCGCCGTCCAGGTTGGAGTGCCAGGTGACGGTCAGCGTCGCGGGAAGATCGAGATCATCGAGGACCGTGGCCACAAGCGGTACCGGGTCCCCCTCTTGAAAGAGCTGACCCTCGAAGGGGGTCTGGATCGCCACGGTGGGCGGCTCCACGTCCGAGGGGTTGAACTGGACCTCCGCGAAGCTGATGTCTCCAGATTGGACATCCGCGCTGCTCCCGCCGGTGTTCTCAGCCTCCGAGCAAGCTCCCGATAAGGCCAGTGTCCCCAGGGCTACCCAGAGAATGATTGTCCTGTTCATATTGCTGCTCGTGTCCACCGTTGTGTAGTCCCTCGCGCCCGTTCGCGCGAAGCGACTCTTCTGGTTCGTACTATAGCGGAGAACAGGTCCTCGGAGTTAGCCCACACCTTGATGCGGGAAACGAGGCTGCCCTGGCGTGGTCGGTTGCCAATGCGCGCGCGACGGTACAAACTCGGCTGCTGTTATGCGTGTTCTACTGACGTTTACGGTTGTTTTTGGCCTCTCCTTAAGCCTTTGGGGGTGCGCCCAGACGCCCAGAACCCTGCGCGTCCTCCAGACGAGCGACGTTCACGGCTACTATGGCGCTCCTGAGGGAGAGGGTCCTCACGCGGGGACGGGCGGCCTGCGCCAGCTGGCCAGCCTGATCGAGGAGGAGCGCGCCGCTCGAGACGCTGTTCTCCTCGTCGACTCCGGAGATATGTGGTCGGGCACGCAGCTGTCGGACAGAAACGAGGGCGCCCTGGGCGTCCTCGCCTTCAACGCCCTGGGGTATGCGGCCGCCGCGCTCGGGAACCACGAGTTTGACTATGGGCCAGTAGGCCCGCGTCGAGAGGGAGGACGCGATCCCTTTGGCTCCCTGAAGAAGCGTCTCGCCGAGGCCTCGTTTCCGGTCCTCGCCGCGAACCTCCTGGATCGATCGACCAAGGCGCTGCCCCAGTGGACCAATCTGCGGTCCTCGGTCGTCGTGGAGGCCGGCGGCTTCAAGATCGGTATCGTCGGCGTGATCACGGAGGACACTCCGGCCATCACCTTCCCCCATGTGGGTGACCAGCTGATCTTTACGGACGCTACCGAGGCGGTGATCCGCGAGGCGGGCTTGCTCCGAGAACAGCAGGTCGACCTGGTCTTCGTCCTGGCTCATATCGGCGGGGAGTGTGACGAGTTCGAGGACCCGGATGACCTCTCCTCATGCGACCAGGAGAGCCCCGTCTTTCAACTCGTCCGGGGCCTCCCAGAGAAGCTCGTTGACGTGGTCTTTGGAGGCCACACCCATCGCCCCGTGGCCCATCGCGTCGACGGGGTCGTCGTCGTCCAGCCTGGTAAGTACGGGCGGGCCGTGAGCGTCCTCGACATCAAGGACACGGGCGACGCTCGACCGGCCATCACCGTGCACCCGCCGCGCTCCGTGACGGCGGCCGTGGCCACGCCTCTCTCTCAAGAGATTGATCAGATCCTCACGGCCGAGGAGAAGGCGGTCTTCAAGGTCCGATCCGAGGAGCTGGGCGCGCGGCTGGTTCGGCCCCTGCACCGAGAGCTCGAGACCGGCGGCCGCCTTGGGTCGTTTCTGTGTGATGTTTTGCGAGGCCACTACCCGGACCGGGAGATCTGCATCCTGAACACGGGGGGGCTGCGCGCTCCGCTGACGGAGGGGCCGCTCACCTACGGGCAGATCTACGACGTGATGCCCTTCGGGAACCGTCCCGCTTTCATGGATCTCACCGGCGCGGAGCTCAAGCAGATCTTGCGCATCTCCTCGTCGGGCGCCCACGGGCCGCCCCAGCTGTCGGGCCTGAAGCTGACGATCGACCGTGCCCGTGATGCCTGCCCGACTCGGGACCGTGACCGTGACGGGGATGTGAGCAAGTCGGACCGCGATCGGGTCAAGAGCCTGACGCTCACCGACGGCTCGCCCATCGAAGACGATCGGATCTACAAGATCGTCACGAGCAGCTTCCTCGCCTACGGAGGAGACTCCTGGAGGCCGATCCTCAAGCGCGTGCCAGCCGAGCGGATCCAGGTGCTCACCAAGGATCTGCCCATGCGCGACATCGTCGCCTCCTGGCTGCGCAAGGAGCGACCCGTGCTCGACAGCCCCCATCTCCCGGTGGCCCCCGACACTCGGGTGCAGATCATCGGCGACGAGCCGGACGTTCGCTGCGGTCCTTAGAGCTCTCGAGCTGATTGAGCGCGTCGACCGCTCCCGCGACGTCACCTAGAGAGGCGAAGTCGACCGTGATGAAGTGGGGGCGGGTGCCGTGAGCCTCCCAGCACTCCAGGGCCCTTGAGTGGACGAACTCGCGCTGGTTGATGGCCTCGGCGCCACCGGCGTCCGCGAAGGGCGTTGAGAGGAAGTGATTGAAGATGAACAGCGGGCTCTCGACGTCGCCCCGGCTGGGCTCGCAGGTCAGGTCCTCAGCGAAGGTCGCGCTGAAATGGGTCTCGAAGGCATGAGCCCAGACGTCATGCATCCAGGCGGGTCCTCCCTGCGCTTCGTCCGTCAGGACGATGAGGCGCTCTCCGGATTCGATCATCGCGCCCACCGTAGGCCAGGGTTCGTCGGGGGCCTGGGTGTGAGCGAGGGCGTCGAGGCCGGCAGCCTCGAAGGCGTCGGCGACATCAGGGGCCGGGGCGTAGCTCTCCAGGATCAAGCTCAGCAGCTCGGTTGGGTTGTCCTCAAGGAAGCGTCGGAGACCCTCCAGATGCGGGACCAGGGGCTCGCTGCCCGCGATGCAGGCTCCGTGACACAGCATGAGGTCGCCGGCCTCGACGTGGATGTCCAACATCAGGGCGCGGACACCCAGGTCGAGCTGGGCCGACACGGGGATGTAGTGGTTTGGGACGAACCACCCCTCCTCTTCGTTCGACATGGCGTTGTGGGAGGTGAAGTAAGACACCTCGTCGAAGGCGCGCGAGCACAGGTCGGCGCTCCCGAGGCACTCAGGTGCCTCGACATCCTGGGTGTCGGCGAGCGCTTCCGGGGACTCCTGCGTACGTTCACCGCAGGCCAACAGGGCTACCAGAGCGCTCAGCATCGCGAGCCAGAGCCTCATGGAGACGCCCGTTTTGCGGCGATCACCCCCTGCATGGTGTCGACGCGCTCTGCGACCCCTTTTCGCAGGCGGTCAAGCTCCTCTGCGAAGGTGCTCTCGCGCTCCCAGCGCTCCAGATCGGCCTGGGCCGCCAGACCGATCAGGCTCTCGATAGCCGCGACCCGAAGCAGGATGCCTGGCGCCGCGAGCTCATCGTCAAGAGCGCTCCCGTAGAACGTCAGGTACCAGTCTCTATACTCCGGGACGCTCATCAGCCGGGGGCTGAACGCGTCCGTCCCGAACCAGGACTCCAGATCGGGGGTGAGCACCGTCCCGTCCCACGAGTTGCCCCAGGTGGCGTCCGCGTCCCAGGAGATGATGCGAAAGCGGGCCTTGTCGCTACCGGGTGACGCGTCAACGTCGTGATAGAGGTAGTAGTTCTTCGTGAAGGTGTCGGCGTTCATCGCCAGGGTGTGGACGACCTGCCAGGTCATGAAGCCCTCGAGATCCAGCCGCGGGGCCACCTCCTGCTCGAAGTCGGTGACCTCAGTCGGCGTGTACGTCAGGGCGTCCAGGAGCTCACCCAGAGCCTCATGGGGGTTCTCCTCTCCCTCTTGTATGTCGTAGCCGGCCAGGGGGTCCTCTTTGGACTTCCAGTTCGCCCAGTGGCTCTCGGCCTTGTAGAGGTTCCCGTCCTTATCGAGCTTCTCGCGCTCCAGGTACTGGCGATCGACACGCTCGATCGTCTGATAAAGGCCAAGCCACTCTCCGTTCATCTCCAGGATGATGTATCCGAGGCGAGGGGAGAGCCCGCCCATGACGCGCATCAGATCCATGGTGAGCTTGTTGCGCATGAACGTCTGATCGATCCAGGACGCCTGGAGCACGACCCGTCGATACGCCTTCGAGTCGCCATCACCGAACAGATCACCTTCGAGGTGGTCGTCGTCGGGAAACACGAGCCGATAGCTCTTCTTGGGTACCGTGCGGGCGAAGCCTCCGTGGAGCTCCAGCTTCACCCCGCTCCACTGCTGCCCACGCCACGTGACGTCGACGAGGATGGTGATCTCCTCCTCGAACCGTTCGTGGATTCGGGTCAGCTCCTGGGCCGAGCCGGTGATCCTCATGAGCGGAAGCCCGTAAGAGCGGTCCTCTGGGCCAGGGTCAACCCGTCCGTCGAGGCCCGCGCCCCCATCGGACTCGCCCCTGAGGGGGGCCTGGGCGACGTCCTGCCACGCGATGGGCGCTGGATCGGCCCCGCCCTCGCTCTCAGAGCACCCTGCGAGCATGCAGGCCGCCAGGACAACGATCCCAGGGGTCAGTGCGCGCGACGTCGGCTCCTCATCACAAGGGCGAGCGCCAGGAGTCCCATGAGCCAGCTCGCGCCGGGGGAGCCTCCAGAGCAGCCCCCGCTGGACCCTCCGCCAGATCCGCCCGAGGAGGCGGTGTCGGACTCGAAACCGTCAGGGCTCGACGGAAGCGAGGTCTCTTCCGGTCCCAGGTCACCGCTCTCCACCGTGACGTCGGCGGGACCTGAGTCGCCCGATCCTCCGTCGACGATTGAGTTCCCCGCGTCTGGCTCCGGATCGGGCTCCGGCTCCGGCTCCGGGACAGCGGAGCCCTCAATGGGCGTCGCGGCTCCGGCGAGCCCAGAGCGCAGGGGCAGCTCTAGACGTGAGGGCTGGGTGTTTGAGCGCCCGATCTGCGCAGCGTAGTATTCGGGCGCCACCTCGAAGACACCCGCGCTGGCTCCTGAGATCGAGACGCGAATCTGGTGTCCGGCGTTGAAGATGAACGCCGTGGACCAAAGGTCGACGTCCACCGGCGCGAACCCGCCCGTGCCCACGTATCGAGCGATGCCCTCGGCGATCAACATGGAGCGGCCATCTGGGTAGACGTCCGTGAGCCGAACGACCACCTGGCTGTGGGGCGCGGGGGAGGAGAGCCACAGGCGAGCGGTCACCCGCCCGATGAGCTCCGCGGGCTCGCTCAGCGGCTCGGTCGTGAACACCGCTACGTCCTCACGTGCCTCAAGCTCCCCCTGATCAAAGGGACCAGAAGGTGGCTCCAGCTGATTGCCGCCCAGGGTCGGGACCGGGTCGGCCGGATCATGGGTGTAGCTCGCAGCCGGCTGGGTCGAGAGCGGGGCATCGACGCTGAGCAGCGCGCTCTCGCGGAGGTAGAGGCCTACGCGCTCCGAGGCCGGCGGCCACGCCTCAAACGCCTCCCATGAGTTGCCAGGAGCGCCCTCCTCATCGGTCGCACCCATCACATACAGGTACACGGCGGGCTTCTCATCGAAGACCTCGGGACTGGAGCCAAGACAGCCGTCTCGCCACGCGTCCTCGAGGGCGGGAAGTGGGGAGCTCTCCACGTCGGAAACGGGGAAGAGCAGCTCTCCGTTCGAGCCATCATGGGTCCACGGGCCAACGAGCAAGTGCTGCCGACCCTGAGCCAGGACACCTCCGGAAGACTGGACGCCCGCGAAGTAGTCCAGCGTCCCCTGCAGCGCCACGTCGAACCAGCCGGTCACGTGCAGCCCTGCGGTCTGGATGGTCGAGCGCTTCGCGTCCGTGAGCGTGAGTGGCTCCCAGTACGGGTCCTCTGGGTCGGGATGGGCGTCCCATTGACCCACCATGGCCAGCGCGCCCTGCTCGAGCAGCCACTGGTCGGCCTCTCGTCGCCGGGCGCCGCCACGGTAGACGAGCTGGTCGGCGATCGAGTGGGTCCCTACGGACGTGTACTGGCACCGGTACAGCTCCGTCGCTCCTGGCGCCATGAGCATCTGTGCGATGGAGAGGGCGCTGGAGCCCCAGGAGGCGATGGTCCCGTTGGACCAGCCGAGCAGCTCGATCCACGCCAGAGTCTCGCGTCCATCCGCGGCGTCATCTCGAAAGACGGAGTCCACCCCCTCGGACTCGCCTCGTCCACGGACGTCCTGGACGAAGACCGTAGCGTTGTATTTGGCTCGGAGCTCGTCGGCGACCGGGCCCATCGCCGTTCGCCCATAGGGCGTTCGGACGAGGATCACCGGCGCGGGCTCGCCGGCCACGGCGTAGATGTCGGTGCGCAGATGGGTCCCGTCGCTCATCACGAGATCGACCGTGGAGGTCGGCGCGGCGTGCGCCCACGTGACGGTCCCCAGGGCGACCACCAGGACAAGCCAACGTACAGAGATCAACCAGGCGCGTCTCATCGACCCTCCCATGTCGGGCTGAAGACCTGCCGAATCATCCGCTGCGCGCGCGGCCGATGCAAGCGGCGCCTCCTGCTCGTCAGCTGGGAGCGGTCCACGGCTCGTCGCTCACCACGCTCTCTGGATCGACCGGCCAGGTGACCTCGCCACCCGGTTGCAGCGTGACGGTGCGCCCCTGCTTGGGATCGTCAATCTCCAGCTCTGTGCGAGGCTCCGAGTGCACGACGATGCAGACCGCGCCGTCCGGCGATGAGAAAGAGAACGTCTGATCCCTGGGTACGAACAGGAGGTCGGGGGCCGTCACGCGACGCTCGCCCACCGCCTTGGCCTCTCCCTCGACCCGGCACCAGTTCCGCTGGTTCAGATCTCCGTCGAGCAGCGCATAGAAGACGCGGGCTCCCGGCCATCGGTGGGGCATGGTCACGACCGGCCCTCCGAAATAGATGACAGAGATGTCTCCCAGCTCGTTGGAGAACACGGGGACACGTACGTAGGGCTTACCCGTCGGGATCTCGATGGGATTCCAGCGCACGTTCTTGTTGGTGCTCACCAACTCGCCCATGGCGATGTAAGCCTCCGGGAGCGGTCCACGGACGGCCTCAAGGAGCTTAATCCACTGTTCTTCGTTCGCCATGGATCTCCACGGGTGAGCCTCCAGTCCGCCCCGAATGCGCTCATCCGTCAAGCGAACCCGCGCTTCTCCTGGAATTCTCTCGCCCCCACGCGTTGCGCGCGGGCCAACCCGCGACCTTGACCATTGACCTCTAGATCCCCTAGCTTCAGGGCCGTGAGTCTGAAGGGGTAGGCCTAATGAAAGCTTGGGTATTTTGGCGGTCCTGGGTTGTTCTGATGTTCCTCTTGGCGTTGCCGATCGTGGCGTGCGACCAGGGGGAGACGGAACCACCGGTCGATCCGTCTTCGACGGAGATCGTGGACGACGGCTCCGAGAGCGTGGAGACCACGACCGATTCGGAAGAGCAGAGCGCAGAGACGACGGACGGGGAAGACTGTGTCTCCACGAAGTCCTTCTTCACGCAGCGCGTGTGGGCTCCGATCCTCTCCAATAAGTGCATGATGTGCCACAACGCTCAGGGCGCGGCCAAGAACTCGAAGCTCGTGCTGATGAGCCCTGCGATTACGGGCTTCCTCGACATGAACTATGAGACGGTCAAGGACGTCGCGGCCTACCAGCACAACGGCGAGTCGATCCTCCTCCTCAAGCCGAGCGCGCAGATCGCCCACGGTGGAGGTCAGCTCTTCGATCCCGAGAGCGAGGACTACGAAAACATTCGCG
This sequence comes from uncultured Pseudomonadota bacterium, assembly GCA_937897815.1. Taxonomy (GTDB): domain Bacteria; phylum Myxococcota_A; class UBA9042; order PHBI01; family CALCNF01; genus CALCNF01. The sequence goes on from CALCNF010000104.1 coordinate 23,278, forward strand.
CCTTCGTCGAGCAGCTCGATGAGCCCGTGGAGTGCGAGGAGATCGGCGGCGACGATAGCAGCTACTTCGCCAACATCGACATGCTCGACGCGACGGACACCTGGCGAAAGGCGACTCTCCAGGTGGCCGGTCGCCGTCCGACCGCCGAGGAGATCTCGTACCTGAACGTAGCGGGGGAGTCCGCCCTTGATGAGCTCCTCGATGAGCTCTTGCAGGAGGAGGGCTACGTCCGTTGGGTCAAAGAGACCTACAACGACCTGCTCCTCACGGACCGCTACCTGCCAGGAGACGACGCGATCGAACTCCTGAGCATGCAGGACTACCCCAACGCCATGTGGTTCGATGAGGACTACATGGGAGACCTCGTGGTCGACCCCACCCTCACCGCGATGGCGGGCGGGGGCAACACGAACATGGGCGTCGCGCGAGAGGCGCTTGAGTTGATCGCTCACGTGGTGCGCAACGGGCTACCCTTCACCGAGATCCTCACCGCCGCCTACACGGTCGTGAACCCCTACAGCCGGGTCACCTACGGCGCGGTGCTCGTCGACGGCGAGCAGTTCGCCGACCCGTACGATCCCAACGAGTACCGACCCGCAGTGATCCCAGGGGTGCCCCACGCCGGTGTGCTCTCTTCGCCGGTCTTCCTCAATCGATTCCCCACAACGGACACCAACCGAAACCGACATCGGGCTCGAATGGCGTTCAACTTCTTCCTGGCGACGGACGTGCTGAAGCTGGCTGAGCGGCCTGTAGACCCGACCGCGATCGTCGACCACAACCCGACGATGTTCAATCCGCAGTGCACCGTGTGCCACGCGACGATCGACCCCGTAGCCGGCGCCTTTCAGAACTGGTCAGACCAGGGCCGATATCTCCCGCCCGAGGAGGGTTGGTATCCCGATATGGTGCCGCCGGGTTACGGCGAAGATCTGATCCCTGCCACCGAGAACGGAAAGTCCCTGCGTTGGCTCGCCAAGCAGATGACGACCGACTCTCGCTTCGCCACCGCGGCGCTCCACATCGTCTTCAAGGGCTTGACGGGTCAAAACCCGGTGCAGATGCCCGTGGATGAAGACGGCACGATGGTCGACTACGCGGAGCGTCTTGAGGCGTTTCAGGTTCAGGAGGCGCTCTTCGAGGCGCTCACGAAGACCTTCAACGACTCGGGACAGGACCACCGCTCCCTGGTCAAGGGCGTGATTCTCAGCAAATGGTTCCGCGCGGCCGCCCCGCGCGACGAGCTCAGCGAGGCTGACCAGGTGAAGCTCCGTGACGTGGGAACCGCGCGGCTGCTCACGCCCGAGCTGCTCGATCGAAAGATCA
>CALCNF010000105.1 GCA_937897815.1 uncultured Pseudomonadota bacterium
CGCCGAGCTCGCGCTCTTCCTCGCCAGCCCGGGGGCGGTTGGGCTCACCGGTGGTGTCTTTCGAATCTGCGGCGGCCACATCGCCGGGGCCTGAGCCCCGCATGGGACCCCCAGAACGAGCGAACCCCGACACCCATCTCGGGTATCGGGGCTCGTCGGGTCAGCCGCGACTCATGCGCCCATCAACAGGCGCGCGCCGCCGACCGGAGTTGGAACTCGCTTAGAACGAGTAGGACGCGGTCACGTGGGTGAACAGGTCGCCGGACGCGCCGGAGATGAAGTTCGGTCCACGGTTGTAGAACCCGCTGTCCACAGCTCCGTCGAGCTGGAACTTGTCCCACTTGTAGCCGAGGCCAGAGGACCAGCCGTACGAACCGGAGGCCGAGGAGCTCTCGTCCGCCGCCGTGTCGCTGGAGTACCCGTAGGAAGCACCACCACGCCAGATGAGGCTGTCCGTGAGGCTCACCTCAGCCGAGACCAGGAAGCCAGGGAAGCCCAGGCTGGAGGTCGAGACGTCGTCGGTGTCCGGAGCGGACTGGGTGTCGCTCTCAAAGTTGAGCGTTCCGTAAGCCGCGACCTGGCCCTTGTCCATCTTGTAGACAGGTCCAGCGCCCAGGGCCACCTGCATCGCCGAGCTCGAGGGCCCGTCGTTGCCGCCAACCGTCTGGCTGTTGTTGTCCATGTTGAAGCCGAACATGTAGCCGAGGTCAGTCGCCTCACCCAGGTTGTGGTAGCCACGGGCCGACAGGCCGATGCTCATGGCCGACGTGGTGTTGTCGCCCGAGCCGTCATCGGTGTTGTTCATGTCGATCGACAGCGCGGTCTCCAGGTTCATGCCCGTCATGGTGTAGCCAACGTCGAGGCCAATAGCCATGTCGGAAGAAGCGTCGCCGTCAGCCGGCGTGACGCCACCCATACCGAGCGAGAGACCGACACCGAGGGCGTCAGCTCCGAGCGGCATGGCATAGACCATGTCGAGAACCGTCGGGTGGTTAGCGTCCGAAGCGGTCGCCTTCACACCGTAGGTCGCGGAGTCGTCACCGACGACGAACCAGGCGTTCGAGCCGCCCATGTCGATGCGGACAAGGTTCTTGTAGTCAGCCGCCGCCTGCGGGAAGGCCGCGATGTCCGTCACGTCCTTGATGAGTGCGTTGCCGTGCAAGCCTGTACGACGATCGGCGTTGGCCTGAGTCGTTACAGTCAGGACGAACGCCGCTGCTAGGCTGATTGCCAGAAATCGGTTTTGCCAAACTTTCATAATTACCCCTCCATGGGTCGATTGGTATGGCCCAGCCCTCATGCTCATACCTTTCGCGCCGACCCCGTGACCGCCTCGTCACGAGTTTGTTTCTGCCGGCTCGAGAACCTGAAAACTGAAGCTCACACTTCGGCTAGACCCTAGATCTGTCGTCTGCAACCGACAAAAAAACACCGAACGATCGCTCGGTGTCGTCTTGTGAGCCCTGATTTCACTCAGAAATTAGGCCTCCACGAAATGAAATAATATCCCGAATTCCCAGGTTTTATGCGGGGGCGAACGCGTTTGCTTCGTTCAACCAAGAGAGCCGCCAGCCGAGCTTGTTTAGATCCCTGAGATCACGAAAAACCCTCTAAATTATTAATGAATACCCAATTTTCTTAGAAAAACGTTCCCGGTTTTGTGATCACAGAGGTTCAAAAGTGCGTAATTGGTTTCGCAGTTTGCCATGTCAAACTACCCCCAAACAGGGGCTCCAATCGCGCCGTCCCCGACGTGAAAGAGATCCCTCTTCTCGATTCTGTACCTTCCCGCCGGAGAGCTGAACGTGCATCTCATCTAGGAACGGGCGCGCTCGCGCGCGCGAGAGAACGGGGTCTTCAGGGCGCTGAATGCACCTGGTCTGGATAGGTGATGTCGACGTGAGCTCGGGTCGGGATCGAGCCCGCCTCAAGCTCAACGATCGTCCCGTCCGACCACACGATCTGAACGCTGGGACTGCATCCCCTGTCCCCGAGGCCCACGTGGATCCACCGGGTGTCCATAGAGGTGTGCATCCCGCGACTACCTTTGACCCACTGGGTGCGGCGCGACCCGTCATCGAAGGTGACCTGGACGCGAGACCCGATGGCGTCTCGGTTCACGCTCTCTCCATCGCCGATCAGTCGGAGCTTCAACCACGGATTTACGTTGCCGATGTCGTTTCTAAACAGGAAGTTCGGTCGTCCACCTCCGGTGTCGCGCCCGCCCGCGAGGAGATCGAGATCGCCGTCCAGATCCACGTCGCTCCAGGCGTGATTCTGGGTGTTCTTCATGCCCAGCAGCGGTTTGCAGAACTTCTTGGTCACGTGACAGACCTCGTGCTCGGCAGGGCAGTCTGCGTTCGAGGTGCACATCCAGCGGCACTTATCAAAGAGACATGTCTCTCCCTCGACGGAGCAGTCTGCGTCGGAGGTGCAGTCGGTGAGGCTCGCTGTATGAACGCCATCTAGATCGTTGATGCCGCTGTCCGGTCCTGCGCTCTCAAAGGTGCCATCGGCTCGTTGATGCATCAGCCCGAACCAGGCCTTCTGATCGACGCCCTCGTAGGCCTTCTCATACTTCTTATCCCGAGACAGGCTCAGATCCGGTCGCCCATCCAGATCGAAGTCCACGATCCCGGCGTCGACGTCCCCCTCGTTAAAGGGGATCCCGAGCTCAAGGTACCGATTCACGAAGACGGTTTGCCCGTCCGAGCTCTCGCTGATGAGGAGCTGGGTCGGATCCGACCACATGCGATTGTAGTCGCTCGCCACCGGGTGGCTGATGGCCGAGATCCAGACGTCGATATCCCCGTCGCCGTCGATGTCGTCGCAGTCGAGGCCGAATCCGTTCGATCCGACCGGCCCGAAGCCGCCAGGGGTGCCCTCGGCTGTCATCCCGTAGCCGGTCTGCTCCAGGAAGTAGTTTCCGGTGACCTGGTAGGCGAAGCCCACCGCCTCGGCGACGTTCGTGAAGTGGCCCGCGCCGTCGTTCTCCCAAAGAACGTTGTGACCGGCTTCGTGGCTCACGCCGTAGGTCGAGACCAGGATATCGAGGTCGCCATCGGAGTCGTAGTCACAGGCGACCGAGCCGTTCGTCGGCTTCGCTAGCGCCCCTGGGAGTCGGTCGCTCGCGTTCACGAAGGTGCCATCCCCCTGCCCGAGAAGCAGCTGGTCGGGGCCCGCGTAGCTCGTGTGACCCAGACCGATGAAGAGGTCCAGACGCGCGTCCTGATCAAAGTCGGCGAAGACGGCGTTGGCGGCGATGGCGGGGACGGTCTCCACGCCGGAGCCGGGGAGGGGCGTGAAGACGCCCGAGCCGTCGTTGAGCAGGATCTGGTTGGTGTGGCCCGGAGTCTCCGGGAAGTCCAACCCAGCGAAGCAGTCCTGGTCCCCGTCGTTGTCCACGTCTCCAAAGGCGAACTGACCTGCCTGGATGTCGCGCAGTCCCGAGGCGTCGCTGTGATCGATGAAGGTGCCGTCACCCTGATTCAGGTAGATCAGGTGCTCAAATGGCACACCACCGGAGACGTTGGGGAAGAGGCTGTGGGTGACGATGTCGTCATCTCCGTCCCCGTCGAGGTCGACGAAGCCCAGGCGGCTATGGTCGTTGATGACCAAGGGAACGGGCGAGTCGAAGATTACGTTTCCGACCCGGATCCCGCTCGCGTCCGAGATGTCGATGAACCAGGGCTTCGCCTCGGTCGACGCGCCGGCGCGACCCGGACCCGGCTCGCAGCTGGACACCCCGTCCGTTTTGGAGGCGTCCTCGGCTGTGACCTCCACGCTGACCTCTGGACTCGAAGCGTCCTCGACCTGGGTCCCGTCCTGCA
>CALCNF010000106.1 GCA_937897815.1 uncultured Pseudomonadota bacterium
ATCGCGGGCCTGACCATCTGGTTCGCCGTGCGCTATCGGCGCCGGCGCGACGACGAGATGGGCGAAGACGTGCGCGAGAGCAAGGCCCTTGAGGTCGTGTGGACGGTTGTACCGACTCTGATGCTCCTGGGCATCTTCTACTGGGGCTTCACCGCCTACGTGGACCTCACGGTGCCCCCGAAGAACATCTTGGATGTGCGGGTCACAGCGCGTCAGTGGGGCTGGCAGTTTGAGTACCCGGAGCAGGGCACGAAGAGCGACCAGCTCGTCGTCCCGGTGGGGCAGGCGGTCAAACTCACCATGTCCTCGGTCGACGTGATTCACAGCTTCTACGTGCCGGAGTTCCGTATCAAGCGGGACGTGCTCCCGGGCCGGTACAGCGTGACCTGGTTCGAGGCCACAGACGTAGGCGACTACGACATCTTGTGCGCGGAGTACTGCGGCACCTCACACTCCGCGATGAGCGCGCTCGTCCGCGTCGTCACGCAACCCGAGTTCGAGGCTTGGCTCGAAGCAGAGAGCGGGTTCGATGACCTGCCGCTGGCCGAGCGAGGCGAGCTCCTGGTGCGGAAGAACGGCTGCACGCAGTGCCACTCGCTCGACGGAGCTCCAGGGGTCGCCCCGACCTTCCTCGGCAGCTTTGGAAGCGAACGAACCTTCATCGATGGATCGAGTCAGGTGATGGACCGCGACTACGTGCGCGAGTCCATCTACTACCCCGCGCGCCGCGTCGTGAAGGGCTACGTGGGTCAGATGCCTACGTACAAAGGCACCCTGGACGACGACGACGTGTCGGCCATCGCGGAATACCTATCAACGATGACAAAGAAGGAACCATGAGCGCCGCAGCCTCCCCTGTACCCGCCGCTCCGTCCGGCTCCCCGCTGAGCTATCTAAACGCTGAGCGGGGCCTCCTCTCGTGGCTCACAACCGTAGACCACAAGCGGATCGGGCTGATGTATCTCGTGAGCACCCTGTTCTTCTTTCTGCTCGCAGGGCTGATGGCCATCGCCTTGCGCGTCGAGCTCTGGACCCCGCAGGGCGACGTGTTCGATCCCGACACCTACAACAAGCTGTTCACGCTGCACGGCGGCCTGATGGTCTTCGCCTTCATCATCCCCTCCATCCCCGCCTCGCTGGGCAACTTCCTCGTACCGCTGATGGTCGGCGCGAAGGACGTGGCGTTTCCCAAGCTCAACCTCTGGTCGTTCTACATCTACATCCTCGGCGCGCTGGTCCTACTGGGGGCGATCTTCGGGGGGGCCATGGACACGGGCTGGACCTTCTATGTGCCGTATTCGACCGCCCCCTCTAAGGCCGGGCCCGGCATCGTCTTCTCGCTGATCGGCGTGTTCATCCTCGGCTTCTCTTCCATCTTGACCGGCCTCAACTTCATCGTGACCGTGCACAAGATGCGCGCCCCGGGTTTGACCTGGATGCGGCTACCGCTGTTCCTTTGGGCCATCTACGCGACCGCCATCATCCAGGTGCTGGCGACCCCGGTCCTGGCGATCACGCTTCTGCTGCTCGTCCTCGAGCGCTGGTTCGGCGTGGGGGTCTTCGACGCGGCGCTCGGCGGAGACCCCGTTCTCTTCCAGCACTTCTTCTGGTTCTACTCCCACCCGGCGGTCTACATCATGATCCTGCCAGCCTTCGGGGTGATCAGCGAGGTCATCGCCGTGCACTCGCGAAAGCGGATCTTCGGGTACAAGGCGATCGTCTACTCGAGCCTCGCCATCGCCTTCTTCGGCTTCCTGGTCTGGGGTCACCACATGTTCCTGTCTGGGCAGTCCGGGATCGCGTCCACGATCTTCTCCTTCCTGACCTTCGCCGTAGCCGTCCCGACCGCCATCAAGGTCTTCAGTTGGCTGGCGACCATGTACAAGGGCTCGATCGCCTGGACGACTCCCATGCTCTACGCCTTGAGCTTCATGGGGATGTTCACGATCGGAGGCCTGACCGGGGTGTTCCTCGGCGCGCTCGCTGTCGACGTCCATCTCCACGACACCTACTTCGTAGTCGGTCACTTTCATTATGTGATGGTGGGAGGAACCGTGATCTCGTTCATCGCCGGCCTCTACCATTGGTGGCCAAAGATGGGCGGCCGCATGTACTCCGAGTTCTGGTCGCGCACCGCGTGTGCGGTGGTGTTCATTGGATTCAACCTGACCTTCGTCAGCCAGCTCGTCATGGGCTCCAAGGGAATGCCTCGGCGGTACGCGAGCTACGACTCCGTGAGCCCAGCGCTCCAGGAGACCTTCCAGTTCTGGCACCAGCTCTCGACCACCGGATCCATGATCCTTGGGATCGGATTCTTCATGGTCGCCGGCACGCTGATCTGGGCTTGGGTGAAGGGGCCGCGCGCGTCCGGTAACCCCTGGATGGGGCTCACCCTGGAGTGGGAGACGACCAGCCCGCCCGACCAGCACAACTTCGCGGCAGTCCCCGCGGTCAGGCGAGGTCCCTATGACTACGTCTAGGCTGAGCCAGGAGGCTGAGGCGCTCCTGGTGGCGAGCTCGGCCGACGCGGGCGCTCACCACGAGGACCCTCACGACTCCCATCCGGAGGGGGTCGCCCACCACTTCCACAGCATGGATCAGCAGCGAGCGGCTGGCAGCATGGGCATGTGGCTCTTCCTGTCTGGAGAGGTCCTCTTCTTCGGCGTGCTCTTCTGTGGATACGCCATGATGCGGGCGCTGTATCCCGAGACCTTCGAAGCAGCTCACCGATACCTGAGCGTCACGCTTGGCAGCGTAAACACGGTCATCCTCATCACCTCGAGCCTGACGATGGCGCTCGCTGTGGACGCCGTACACAAAGGCCGGGTTCGAGCCACGCGGGTCTTCCTGTCGCTCACCATCCTCTTCGCCCTTGGCTTCATGGTCGTGAAGGGCTTCGAGTACGCTGGAAAGTACCAGGAGTGCCTGCTCCCGGGAGACTTCTATGGCCTGCCCGAGCGCGACGCGCTCGGGAACGTGATGCGGGACGACGCCGGGGTGCCCCTTTATGCCGAGCATTGCTCGGTCGTTCGCGAAGGCATCCCGGGCATCCCAGCCGTCTTCTTCGGACTCTACTTCACCATGACCGGGCTCCATGGTCTGCACGTCGTGATCGGCATCGGCCTCATGGCCTGGCTGCTCTTCCGAACGTACCGACTGCAGGCCAAACCCCAGACGGTGAGCGCCGTCGAAAACGTCGGGCTCTACTGGCACCTCGTCGACCTGGTCTGGATCTTTCTCTTCCCCCTGCTCTACCTCGTGACATGAGAGGAACGTGATGGCCTCTGGCTCGGACAACGTCGCCACTTACATCCGTGTGTACCTCGCTCTGCTCGTCCTGACGGCCGTCACGGTGTGGGTGGGCACCCTGAATCTTGGGAATATGGCGATCGTTGGAGCTCTCGTGGTCGCGCTGGTCAAAGGCTGGCTGGTGGCCTCCGAGTTCATGCACCTTCGCCAAGAGCGCGGATACGTGCTCACCCTGTTCATGGGGAGCCTCGCGATGCTCGCCGTCCTGTTTCTTCTCACCGCCGCGGACGTGACGACGCGAGGGAAACTCCATCCTGAGGAAGGGAACCACGTGCTGCGAGACGCTCGGGCCCTTCCTGCGGACTGAGTCTCTACGAACGGCGCTCCCCCCTGCCGCTTCACGGCGGCGCTCCGACGCAGACGCTGCTCTGGGCCAGCTCCGAGGTGGCGCGAACTCAATTGCGCGAACTCGACCGGGCGAAGTCAATCGGGCAACGGGCCCTGCCAGGGGCCATAGGAGTACACCGCTCGATGGGGCGCCCAGCTGTAGGTCATCGCGCACTGCCCACCACGAGCAGATACCCGAAGGGGTGATCACCACACACGAGCTCGAGGCGTAGCCCGCGCTTCACGTCGCGCAGCCCGACCGCTTCGGACATCGTAGAGGCCAGCCGCAAATGGAGCCCGCTGTCTCCAAACGCATGAGAGCGCCTCTCTTCGAAAGTCAGAGAAGCGCTCACCGGGGGGGGCCATGGAGCCCGCTGTCTCCAAACGCATGAGAGCGCCTCTC
>CALCNF010000107.1 GCA_937897815.1 uncultured Pseudomonadota bacterium
CAGGCCCCCTGGAGGGTATGGTCGTCTTTGTCCCTGGCGGTGTGCCGGGTGACCGGGTGCGGGCACGAATCAAGAAGAGAAAGAAGCGATGGGCCCGAGTCGAGCTGCTTGAGGTGGAGCGTCCCTCGCCGGGTCGTGTTGCACCGAGGTGCGCGATTCAGGAGCAATGCGGGGGGTGCCCGTGGATGGCAGGCGATCGGAAAACACAGTCCGAGTCGCGACTGAAGATCCTTCGAGGCGAGATCGCCAAGACCCTTCAGTGGGGACAAGAGCGACTGCAACGAGACGTGGTCCTGGCCGAGGACTCCGGCCCGGAGTACGGGTACCGACGCAGGGCCCGCCTGGCCTGGCGGCTTCAGGGAGGCGAGGTCACGCTGGGCTACCGGGCGCGGGGAAGCCACCGTCTGGTTCCGGTCTCGCGTTGCGAGGTGGTCGTGGAGCCTATCAATGACGCTCTTGGACGCGTTCGGCAGGCCATCGCAGATCTGGGCGAACCTGCAGGAGAGGCGACGATCCTCGCGGCGGATAATGGTGTGGCCTGGTCCCTGATCGCGGAGTCAGGTGCTCGAACCCTCGGCGGGGAGCCCGACCCGGCGCTCACGGTGAACGGGCTGCAGCTCTCCATGAAGGCGTCGTGCTTCGCCCAGGGGAATGGGGCGGAGACAGACGCCATCGCTCGTCACATCGGGGAGCGGGCAGGGCAGGGCGATGGAGCGCACGCAGTGGAGCTCTTCGCCGGCTCGGGGACCTGGACCGCTGGCCTCCTCGATGCTGGCTACCGAGTGACGGCCTACGAGCTGGACGGGAAGGCCCGTGAGGCCTTTGAAGCGAACTGCCCGACCGACGACGCGACGCTCCATATCGCGGACCTCCTCGAGATCGGGATCCCAGAGCCGCTCCCCGAGCAGGCCGCTCTGGTGCTCGTGGATCCCCCTCGGATCGGCGCCGCCGCATTGACCACCTGGCTTCGCGCCTCAAGCGCGTCGTCTATCCTGATGGTGAGCTGCGACGTGGCGACGGGCGTCCGTGACGCCGCTGCGCTCGCCGATCCCCCGGGGGGCTATACGATCGAGCGCATCACCAGCTACGACATGTTCCCGCACACGGGGCACCAGGAGCTCGTGATCGAGCTGAGTCGTCGCGCAGACTAGAGCGAGCAGAGGCTGATGCGCCAGGCGTTGTTCTGAGCGGGGTCCGGCTTCAGCGTGCACGGGGTCGGCACCTCGGACTTCTCATTGAAGATGAAGAGCTTCAGGCTGGCTGGCGCGACATCCTCGGTATACGCGAGCTGATACGCAGGCTTCCCGTCATCCTCCAGGTAGAGGCGGGCTTTTCGGCGCAGCGTGCTGAAGTTCATGGTGCGCCACGTCTTCTCGCTGATCGCGCTTGAGAGCTGCTCGCTGTGCAGAAGCGAGCGAAAGGCCTTCCAGCCCTTCGCCTCATCCTTATCCAGGGCGGCTGTCAGGGCGTCATAGAGGACGGCCTCTGGCGTCCCTGGGTCGGGGTCGTCGATCGTCGTCGTGATCCCCGCCATGCGACGGACATCCTGGCATCCCACGCTCGTGAGCAGGAGCGCAGCCACCATCACCGCGAGGCCAAGGCGCATCAATGGTCCGCGGACTCACAGAAGGTCGCGTAGGCGCTCGCGCTCATGAGGCCATCCAGCTCCGAGGCGCTCTCGACGCGCACGCGGATCAACCAGCCCTCCGCGAAGGGCGAGTCGTTCACGTACTCCGGCGAGTCCTCCAGCTCCTCGTTCACCGCCACGACCTCGCCCGTGACCGGCGAGAACACATCGGAGACCGACTTCGGCGACTCAACGGCCCCAAAGGGCTCGCCAGTGCTCACGTTATCTCCGACCTCGGGGAGCTCGACCATCACGATGTCTCCCAGGGCATCCTGAGCGAAGTGCGTGATGCCGATCGTGTAGACGTTCTCCTCGGTCGCGTCCAACTGGACCCACTCGTGGTCCTCGGTGTAGGTGCGGTCGTCGGGGTTCTCTGCCATGGCGCCCTCCAGTGGGTTCAGGTTCGTGAATAGAATGGTGTCGCGACGACGCGAGCGGGCCGCAGCCTCCCGCGACAGTCGACGATGAGCTCGCTGCCCTCGGCGCTGTGCTCTGCGGCCACGTAAGCGAGACCCACGCAGCGACCGGTGCTCGGAGACTTGGTGCCTGAGGTCACATGACCAACGACCGCATCGGCGGCCAGGACCTCGTAGCCCTGCCGAGGGATGCCCTTCTCGAAGACCTCGATGCCCACGAGCTTGCGCGGGACCCCGGCCTCCTTTTGTGAGACGAGCGCGTCACGACCGACGAAGTGCCCTTTTTGCAGACGCGTGACCCAGCTCAGGCCCGCCTCCAGAGGCGTCGTGGTTCGGTCGATGTCGTTGCCGTAGAGGCAATAGGCCATCTCAAGGCGCAGCGTGTCTCGCGCCCCCAGGCCGGCAGGGCCGACCCCAAGGTCCTCTCCGGCCGCCAGTAGCGCACGCCAGAGCTCCGCGGCGATGGCGTTCGGCATGTAGATTTCGCCACCACCCTCGCCGGTGTAGCCGGTCGTCGAGAGCAGCACTCGCACGCCTTCATAAGAGAAGGACGCGATGCGGAAGGGCTTCATCTGTGCAGCCTCTGCCCCGAACACGCGTCCGAGCAGCTCGGCCGCCTTTGGGCCCTGTACAGCGATCTGCGACCAATCGTCGCTCTCATCCGTGATGGTGGCGCCCGGCTGAGCGTACTCGCGCATATGCGCCACATCAGTGTGCCGGTTCGAGGCGTTCACGCAGACCAGGAGCTCCTCAGGGCTGAACCGATAGACGATGAGGTCGTCCACGATGGTGCCGTCCGGCGCGCACATGGCTGTGTACTGGGCTCGGCCGTCTCCGACACGATTCAGGTCGTTGGTGATCAGCCCATTGAGGACGTTCAGGGCGTCAGGCCCACGAAACCACACCTCACCCATGTGCGAGACGTCGAAGAGCCCAACGTGCTCACGCACACGCGCGTGTTCTTTCATGATGCCGTCATACTGGAGCGGCATCGCGTAGCCCGCGAAGGGAACGATCCGCGCGCCATGCTCTACATGCACGTCATGGAGCGCTGTGTTTCTCACGTCCACTTCACCCATCGGCGTCCTCCATCGACCCACCGCGCTCGGCGCGGCGCGTGCAAACTATCGGCTCTGTCGCCGCAGCCCGTCAACCACCGCGTTCGGCCAGAAGGCACGTGTTCGACAGCAGGGTCGCGATGGTCATGGGGCCGACGCCACCAGGCACGGGGGTGAGGTGGCCCGCGATGGGCTCAACCGAGGCGTAATCTACGTCGCCGACGAGGGTCCCTTCATCCGTGCGATTGATGCCCACGTCGATCACCACAGCGCCCGGCTTCACCCAGTCCGCCGTCACCATCTCGGGACGCCCTACCGCCACGATGAGAATATCGGCTCGGCGCGCGTGGCCTTGCAGATCATGCGTGCGGCTATGACACAGGGTGACCGTCGCATTGGCGTTCGTGAGCAGCGCGGCCATGGGTCGACCGACGATACGGCTTCGACCGATCACCACAGCGTCCTTCCCATTGCAGTCGACTCCATACTCCTCGAGGATGCGCATGATTCCCGAAGGGGTGCATGGCGCGATGGCGTCGAGACCTGAAGCGAGGAGGCCGGCGTTGGCGGGGTGGAATCCGTCTACGTCCTTGCTCGGGTGCACGGCGTCGAGGACGAGGTCCGTGTCGACGGCTCGGGGCAGGGGGAGCTGGACAAGAATCCCGTGTACCGCCGGGTCGTCGTTCAGGCTCTGGACGAGCGCGAGGACCTCCTCGGTCGTGGCGCTCTCTGGGAGGCGATGGGTGGCCCCACGAATCCCTGCCTTGAGCGCGGCCTTCTCCTTGCGGCCTACGTACACGTGACTGGCCGGGTCATCCCCGACAAGCACGACCGAGAGACCCGGCGCTGCTCCGGCCTGGCTGAGCGCCTGGGCGCGATCCGCCACCTCCGCGCGTACGCGACGCGCGACCTCTTTTCCATCCATACGTACGGCCTCAGGCACAGCACACCTCCGTGATGGCGGCGAGGTAGCACGGGCACGACGACGGTGCAACTGAGGGCTGCTCAGTGGAGGATGGGCTCGGCGTCGGTCTCCAGGTCGGACTGAGCGCGCCTGCGCGCGTCCCGATCCTCGGCCTCCTGCAAGGCCAGCGCGTCGAGCGCCTGGCGTCGGCGACGAAGCTTCATCCAGGACGCGAGGACAAACAGGAGTGACATTCCGCCCCAGAGCAGGTTCGGGTCACGGGCCAACGCGATCCACGCTGTCGCCTGGTCCAGCTCCTCGAGCCAGAGCCCCTCTAGAGAGGCGACGGGCGCCCCGTAGACCTCTGTGAAGGCCTCCTCAAAGCTCGAGGCGACGGTGAGCTTGCGCATGAGCGTCGGGAGCGCGTCGACACCGTGGTGGCGCTCCAGGTACCGCAGGAAGAGCGCCGACTGAGCGTAGGCGAGAGACACCTTTGGCCCCTGGCGCGGAAACGAGCGGGTGATCTCCGACAGCGGGAGCAGGTTCGAGGTGAGGGACGCCCGCTGCGCCTCCATCAGGCGCTTCATCACCGCCTCACCGGACTGCCAGATCGCCACGCCCTCAGAGAACCACCGTGGCAAGCGCTCTCTCGGGACCATGGCGTGGACGAGCGCGTGGCTGAGCTCGTGGTCGAACGTCTCCAGGAGCGAGAAGAGCGCGGAGCCATGGGCACGCAACACGATGCGATTCTTGTCCACGAAGGTGACGCCCACGGCCCACTCGCTCATGGGCGAGCCGTCCGGAAACGCGGCGGCGAACGCCTCGGCGTCCTCAGCCAGCCAGACATCGATGGGCGACTTCGGCGCATCGCACGCCCCGATGGGCGTGCACAGCTGCACGTAGCGCTCCTCGGCGATCTCCGCG
>CALCNF010000108.1 GCA_937897815.1 uncultured Pseudomonadota bacterium
CCATGATCACGATGCTGAGATTGGGCTCCATGCGCCCGTTCTATCGCGGAAACCTCCATCGGCCCAGGAGCTTCTACCTTCGCGGTTGAGCGAGACCCATGGGAGCACGCTGCCCGTTTTTGGTGCTTGCCGCTGAGGCCTGTCTTCATGCTCCCCTCGACGCCCTCGGCGGCTACCGACTGCCGGTGCTGATTCAGCCTTTGTATCTAAAAGATGCCTTGGGCTCCGCGAGCGCCTACGCTGACGACACCTACCGTTGGGTTGAAGCCGGCGCTATTCGCGTCACTGACCCTTGATGAAGGAGATGAGATGAAGACACTCCGATGGATTCTGATGGCCGCGCTGGTGCTGTCGAGCGCCGCCGCGAGCGCGCGCGTCGTGAACGTACAGTCGCTGATTCGACCCGACATGCCGGAGGGGCTGCAGGGAGAGTTGGGCGGCTCCTTGAACTACCGAACAGGTAACGTAGACCTGCTCCTGGCGAAGGCCTCTTTGCTCGCCAGCGTGCGCTCCGGAGATCACGTCGTGATCTCCAGCTCGCTCTCGGAGCTGGGAGTGAAGGGCGGCGAGGACTTTATGGAGCGGGTGTTCAGCCACCTGCGATACCAATGGATCCTCAACCCCTCGCTCACCTGGGAGACCTTTGGCCAGATCGCTACGGACCGGTTCAAGCGTCTGAAGCTTCGTGGACTGGGCGGCACTGGACCTCGCCTGTCTCTCGTGCAGGGCTCGGCCGTGAGCGTCGCGCTCGGGTTGGCCTACATGTTCGAGACCGAAGAGCTGAACTCCAGCGATAGCCTCGCGGACGGAGGAGCGACGGACCAGGCCCATCGCATGACCTCCTACCTGACGGCGAAGTTCATGCTCTCGCCGGACATCGGTCTGCTCAATACGGCCTACTATCAGCCAAGGTTCGACGACTTTGGTGGAGACTGGCGCCTGCTCAACCAGCTCGATGTCTCCCTGAAGCTCAGCAAGAAGTTCGCCCTCGTGGTCGGTTATGAGGTCAGCTACGACACGGCGCCGCCGGAGTCGATCCAGGAGCTGGACACCAGCACCAACGTGAAGCTCGTGGTGGGTTTCTGATGAGCCCAGCAGAGATTGTGGAGGCTATCGAGCGGGAGCTGCCCGGAGCGATCGTGCGCCTGGAAGATCTCACGGGTGGCCAGGACCATTGGAGCGCCGTCGTGATCGCCGATGCTTTTGAGGGCAAGCCCTCGATCAAGCGGCATCGCCTTGTTTACGGAGCCCTGGGGGGAGCGGTTGGAGGGGCCATACACGCGCTGGCGCTCGAGACCTGGACTCCGGATGAAGCGGAGGCTCGCGGGCTCCTGGAGAGTTGAGCGGGGTCGTCGCGGGTGCCGTAGGGAGGCTCGCTCAAAATCGTGACCTGACGAGGAAATTGATTCGATCTTTCTGGCGACCATAGACTATGTAGCCAGGAGTACATGGGACAGGGCAGGCCTCATGGCAAGCGAGCAGTGGGTCGCTGGTGCATGAGAACGCTGGACACGCAGACTTGCTGAGTCTGGTCTGGCGTCGAGCAGGGTTTGTCTAAGGAGATCTGGATAATGAAGAAAGTTTTACTCATCTGCGCTGCGCTGATGCTGGGTATGGTTACCGCCTGTGAGGCCGAGGAAGAGCCGGCCCCGGCCCCCTTCCTGCCGTTGCCGCCGACCTCCGATGTGGGGGCTGACGTGAGCGAAGGCGACGCGGGCGGCTCGGACGTCAGTGATGCGGTGACGGTGGATGATACGGCTACGGTTGGCGACACGGTCACGGCCGATGACACCACCGTCGTCGACGAGGACCAGACCTCTGCGTCGGACGCCGCGCCGGACAGCGCATCGGACGCGGGACCTGGGGATGACGCCGCGGCAGAGGACGTGAGCTCTGAGGATGTGTTCGTCCCCGGCACCGAAGAGGGTGCCTGCAAGACCGGAGGCAACCCCCAGGAGGCCAAGTTCGCCACTGTGGACGACCAGACCGAGGTGATTCGCAGCGCTCTAACGGAGTGCTTCAAGGGCGGAGTGATGACCGGTGAGACGTTCTTCACCTGCATTCGGGAGCAGATCATTGGCGCCTACGGCTGCACAGAGGACTGCGCTCAGTGCTTCGCGGTCCGCGCAGACTGCATGAAGACCTTCTGCTGGTCGGGCTGCATCATGTCGAGCTCTTCCGATGAGACTCAGTGCGCTGACTGCCAGATCGAGAACTACTGCCTGCATCCATTCGAGACCTGCACGGGGCTCCCCGTGTTCTAGGTCGGTTGGAGCTGAGGTGAATGAGCCTGAGAGGGGCTGGCGTTCGCCGGCCCCTCTTTTTTTGTCATCTGCCTTCCGAGCGTTCCCGACGGCCGATGGCACGCCGGCCTCGCCTCAGAACGGTGTCTCGAGAGCTCATCTCATCATCCTTGAACGGGTAGTCGAGCGTGTAATGGAGCCCTCGGCTTTCGCGTCGCGCAGTCGCGCAGTCGATCACGAGATTTGCGACGACGGCGAGGTTGCGAAGCTCAATGAGATCCTGGGTCAGGGTGAAGTTCCAGTAGTCGCTCTTGATCTCTTCCTGAAGCAGCCCGAGGCGCCGCTTCGCGCGCTCAAGCCGACGATTGGAACGCACGATACCGACGTAGTTCCACATGAGGCGCCGCACAGCGTCCCAGGCGTGAGACACGAGGACCAGCTCATCTGGATCGGTGGCGAGGCCAGGGTTCCAGTCGGGTACATCAGGTTCCAGGTCCAGCTCTGCGCCGGACTGGGCTTCCTCTGTGATTCGCGCGGCGCGTTCGGAGAAGACCAGACCCTCTAGCAGAGAGTTGGAGGCGAGTCGGTTGGCCCCATGGAGCCCCGTGTGCGCGGTCTCGCCAGCGACCAGGAGGCCAGGGATGTTCGTTCTGCCCCAGATATCGGAGACGACGCCTCCACAGCAGTAGTGGGCCGCGGGGACGACGGGGATCGGCTGGGTTCGCATATCGATGCCGATGCTCATCAGCCGCTGAAAAACGCCAGGGAAGTGGTCCTCTACGAACCCGCTCTGCAGGTGGGTGAGGTCCAGCACGACGTGGTCGTCACCCGACCGCTTGAGCTCGGAGTCGATGGCGCGCGCCACGACGTCGCGCGGCGCGAGGTCCGCCATCTCATGGTAGGCGGGCATGAACGCCTCTCCATCCAGGCGCCTCAGGATTCCACCCTCTCCGCGGCAGGCCTCGGTGATCAAGAAGGTCCGGGCCTCCGGGTGGTAAAGGCACGTGGGATGAAACTGGAAGAACTCCATGTTGGCGACGCGCGCGCCGGCTCGCCAGGCCATGGAGATCCCGTCACCCGTCGCGACATCTGGGTTCGACGTGTAGAGGTACACTTTGCCAGCCCCGCCTGTAGCCAGGAGGACGGACTTCGCCAGGTACGTGTCGATGGTGGTGGCTCGCGTGTCGAGGACGTAGGCGCCCAGGCAGCGATCGGGCCCAGGCAGACCGAGTCGCGACCGAGTGATGAGATCGATCGCCATGTGATGTTCGCGGATTTCGATGTTCGGATGGCTTTGGACGGCCTGTGAGAGCGCGGCCTGGACGGCGGCTCCCGTCATGTCCTTGCTGTGCACGACGCGTCGCTGGGAGTGCCCACCCTCTCGCGTGAGGTCGAGGCCGCGGGCCTCGCTGCTCCCGTCGCGGCTCGGATCGAAGCGCACTCCGAGCGCCATGAGCTCCTCGATACGCGCAGGGCCCTCTTCCACGCAGACGCGGACAACATCAGGGCGGTTGAGGCCGTCTCCGGCGGCGATGGTGTCCGCCACGTGAGCATCAAAGCTGTCGGTTTCCGACAGCACGGCGGCGATCCCTCCCTGAGCCCATGCGGTGTTGGTGAGGTCTTGGCTGGACTTCGTGAGCACGGCCACCGTGCCGCGCTCCGCCATGCGCAGCGCGTAGGTCAGCCCAGCGATTCCGCTTCCCAGGACGAGTGTGTCTACGGTCTGTGCCATGGCCCTAGCATGCACTCGATGGGCTTTCTTGGGTATCGCGGAATCGCCGCCTATCATGGGTCGTTGTAAGCGATCGTCGGCCAGAGGGCCGCTCAGCGGGGAGGCTGTGGTGCGAACGTTGACTCTCATTGTGGCATTGGGCGGCTTGACCTTCAGTCAGGTGGCGCACGCGGACATCTACGGGTGTCTGAACGGCGACAAGATGAGCTATGTGAACACGGAGAAGGAGCTGGCGAAGCGCCGCGCTGCCGGTGAGTCCTGCCGCTTGATTCAGCGGGAGAGCCGGCCCCTGCCCGACAAGGCCTCGGTGCCTTCCCCGGTTCGACGGGCGCGACCGCCGCGGAAGACCGGCAGAAAGTCGTCGGTGGTCACGGACCGAGGAACGGTGAAGGAGCGCGCCGCCCGATACGCCTCGTTTATCGCGAAGGCGTCGGCGAAATACGACATACCTGAGCCCTTCATTCGGGCGGTCATCCGCACCGAGTCGGCGTTTCGTTTCGACGTCGTGAGCTCCAAGGGGGCTCAGGGGCTCATGCAGCTCATGCCGGGCACGGCGCGGCAGATGGGTGTGAACGACTCCTTTGATCCGCTCCAGAACATCATGGGCGGAACGCGCCTCTTACGTGTCCTCGCCAACAAATACGACGGGGATATGGTGAAGGTGCTGAGCGCCTACCATGCTGGTGCTGGCAACGTCGCCAAGAAGGGGGGCATCCCCTTCGGCGCGACCGAGGGCTACGTTCGAGCCGTGCTCGACCACTATTACCGCTACAAGTCGACCGACAGCTAAGTCTGCACGAAGCGGTGCCGGGTTTACGGCGTCTCGAGGGCTCCGTCAGCTTTGGCCGGGGTCTCCGGAGCGGCGGCGGTGGGAGCCGGTTCGATCGGCGCCGTGGCTCTCTTCAGGTCCGAGAGCTTCAGCAAATAAGACCTACAGTTTCCGGTCTTGAGCTTGCTGTGGTCTGGAGACGACTCAAGCTCCACGAGACACTTCTCGATGATGAGATTGCCATGAGCGTCCGCCTGGATGTCTCGTACGAAGGGTCCCGCTTGGCTCACGCATCCCGAGAGGCCCAAGACGCCCATGAGGCCAAAGATGATCGCGACTCGTGATGCTTGGATGA
>CALCNF010000109.1 GCA_937897815.1 uncultured Pseudomonadota bacterium
CCACTTCTTTCGCCCCATCGTCACTCCATCTGACGGCCCCTCGAAAACAATCACACCTCTTTTCTGGACGGTGGATCAGGAGGCTCTACTCTCAAGCTCAGAATTCGACGCTCACCGACTGGGGAGGAAGTGAGAACGATGTCTGAAGCGATGCACAGCGTCATGGACGCAGAGCTTATTGAGGGAACCTTGACCTTCGGAGCCCGCGAGGCGGAGCGACGAGTCACTGGCATGTTGAAGGGCCTGAAGCCGGAGGGATGTGTACTCACGTCCGCCGAGGCCATCACCGACGTGAAGTACGCCTGGCTTGAGGTGGTCCTGCCGACAGGCGAGACGATTCGACCGCTCGCCGAGTTTGGCGGTCGAGACGACAACGGGATGGCCCTGAGCTTCCGGTACCTGTTTCCGAAGGACCGCGTTCGTCTGAACGCCTTCGGCGCGCACTACCGAAAGCAGAGCGCTTAGTCGCGAGCGGCGAAGTGTGTCGGGCCTATTCGATAGGCCCGACCATCTCACCAGCTTCGATGGTCGGCAGGGCGTAGAGCGCGCCGGAGATCTGCTGCGCGAACGGGCGCAGGAGCCCCGGGATGTCGCGCCAACGGTGGACCTGGCTGAAGTGGCTCAAGACGACGTGGTCGCCTGTAAAGAGGTGCGCGCGCTCCATGAGATCCCTGAGGTGGGTGTGGCCTCCGGCTCGACACGCCTCGTAAGGCTTGGAGTCATCGAGGAAGGTCGCCTCGTGAATGACCACCCGCGCGGACGCCCAGTCCGCGTCATCATCGAGCGCCTCGGGCAAGGTGTCGCCCGTGAAGGAGAGGAGCCTGTCCCTTATGGGCCGCGTGACGGGAGCACCAGACTCGCGAAGCCGCACGATCTCCTCTCGGGGCGCGTCGGCGAGCTCGGGCCGAAGCTTCTCAGTCTCCCGGGTCACCGTGTATCCGACCGACGGTAGAACGTGCCGCGTTCGGAATGGCTCGAGCCAGAGCCCCTTTCGCAGTTCGTAGCGCTCTCCCGGCTCCACAGGCACGAGGTCGCACACCAGCTCATGGCGCTGCAGAGGGCCCCATGCGTCCAGCATGGCGCGGAGGGAGTCCGCGGACCTGGACGGGACATAGACCTTAGGCGGCTTCATCCTGAAGAGTTGGCGCAGCGAGAGAACGTAGGCGAGACCCCCTGCGTGGTCCATGTGGGTGTGGGTCAGCGCGATGTGATCACAGCGAATGAACGGTCGCCTCCCGCGTCCCAGGTCCAGCGCGAGCTTCCACTGAGGCACCATGATCGCCGTCTCGATACCCCCAAGCGAGTACCCTTCCAGGTGGAAATCACAGCCGCTAAACCCTGAAAACGTCATCCTTCAACCCGGCGTCTGGACCGCCCTGCTCTGCTTGTGAGGCGACGGGGCCCATGGTAGATCAACGCGCTCATCGCGCGAACGGAGGATGGCATGCGCGGACGACATCGTCGATGCCAACTCGGCTGGGGCGCGCTCGGCCTGTGGCTCATCGCGGCGCTCATCACGCCCGGTTGCTCCTCCAAGACCGACCCTGCCCACGTCGGTCACGGCCTCCCGGACACGTCCAGCTCGCGACAGAGCCCCGCCCCATCGGTCGGTCGCTGCGAGCTCAACCAGGTCATTCGGTATCCAGACTCTGACAAACCAGAGTGGGTGATTCACGAACTGTTCTCCGCGGCCCTGAGCGCCGAGCCCGAGGAGAAAGCGTTCAAGCGTTTTGCTCGTGTTTTCAGCGACATCCACCGCAAGAGTTGGGTCCGCGAGGCCTACTGGAGCGCCGCAAAGAAGCACGTGCACACGTACGTTTCTGAGTCGAGCGAAGAAGACGAGGTGGTCTTTTCTGTGTGTCGCCGTGTAGAAGAGAGCGAAGACAGTTTGAAGTTGTTTATTGGATCGAACGATCCGAAGCGGTCCAACATGCCGATCACGCTCGCCCGCACCGAGGCGGGTGAGTGGAGAGTGACCAGCTACGCGCCTTGAGCGTCTGCGGTCATGATAGCGTCCCCATAGCGAGGTTAATGATGCCAACCCCGATTCAACACCTGGCGCTCGCGTGCGTCGCGCTCGCGCTGCTCGCCGGGCCTGGATGTGACGCTCCTGAGGAGAGCGCTCCGGGCGATCTCGACCTCAAGGTGCTCGCCCTAACCGGCGGCTCCTGCCAGGACACGGATAACCCGACGCCGAACGTGGATCCCTTCGCCGACATCTCCAAGGTGACCGTGAAGGTTTCAGGAACGCGAAGCGACGGTTCCTATGGCAGCCTCGCTCGGGAGACTCAGGCTCTTTCGGCTGGTCAGACCACGGTCGTGGTGCACGACATTCCGGAGACCCAGGCGGGACCGCACCGCCTGGAGCTGTTCGCCGAGGGGAGCACCAAGTCGTGGTACGCGAGCGACCCGGCCGTGGTGGTGGAGCGAAACACCACCAACGACGTGAACCTGCTCCTGTCGCCCTACGGCGGCTTCTCGTGCATCCCCACTGGGACCAACTTCCCCAACGTCGTGTTCCCCGCGGTCACCGAGCTCGGCGACGGGCGCGTCCTGATCACGGGAGGCTTCACGGGGCTGGTCACCGAGGACGTGACGGGCGACCAGAAGCTGAGCGGAGCGACGGACCGCGCGTTCATCTGGAACCCGACCAAGGGCACGCTGGAGGAGACTCAGAGCGCCATGCCTGAGGGCCGAGCCGCCCACGCCGCGGTCTTCATCCCTGGCTCAGGGTTTGGAAAGGTGCTGCTCATCGGCGGCGCCGACTCCCTCGACGTCGACACCGCGCAGGACTTTCCCTTTGAGCTGGACCTCGCGAAGGCTCGTCAGGACTACACCATCTTCGATGTGGCCACCGAGACCTTCACGGAGGGCAAGGGTCTTCTGGACCTGAAGCGCGCCTTCCCCCGGGCTCACCTCATGGCGGACAACACCGTCGTGATCACGGGTGGTGGCGAGTGGCCGATCCCCGACTCCGCCTACGAGCTGGTCGAGGTCTTCGATATCGCCCGCGAGGAGACAGAGACGAACGGCGGGCTGCTCTCGACCTTCGGCTTCGCTGATAACTGGCTCCGCTCGGGTCACAGCCTCACCTTCATTCGAAACATCGACCAGGGCCTGACCACTCTGCTGGTCTACGGCGGCATGTACGACGATCCCAGCGCGAGCTCCGACCCGAACCGGGTCGCCTCGGTGATGGTCCAGTCGAACAACCAAAAGGGTGGAGACAACGGCGTGTTCGCCAACGTCGAGATCTATGGCCAGGAGTGGCCGCCCTACACCTACTTCCACGAGATGACCCGACTGTCTGACGACCGCATGGTCCTCACGGGCGGCGTGCGAACCGATGGAAACAAGATGAAGGCGCCCCAGGACGACGAGGCGTGGCTGATGGTCTACGACTACGACTCCAGCGAGGGCAAGCACCGCCTCCTCGTGACCAAGGTGCCCGGCATGGGCGCGGGTCGCACCTTCCACACGGCTCTCTCGGGTGACGGTGAGCACCTGGCGGTGGTCGGCGGCATGGGCGCATCCAATATCGCCATCTCGGATGACCCGATCCGCTTCTTTTCGCCTACGGACACCAAGTCCGGTGAGTGGGCCACGGCCCCTGACTCCGCCGGGTTCGCGCCTCGTGCCTGGCAGGGTGCCGTCACCCACCCCAGCGGCGCGACGCTCTTCGTCGGGGGTGAGAGCACGCTCTCCGACCTCGACGTCTCGAATCCGACTCGAGCCTTCCTCGAGCTGTATACCCCTTCCAACATCCCCAAGCCCTAGGAGGCCGACGTGACGACGATCGTGCATTCCAAGAGCACATTCACCCGCACCGTAGCTCTGCTCACCGCGGGAACCTTCTTCCACCTGTGCCTGTCCACCACGCTGCCCCCGGGTACGTGGTCGTCTGAGGCCCATGCCCAGGAGGGCCGAGAGCGACGCGTCGCGGTCTTCCTGCTGCCCTCGAAGTCGTCCGAGAAGGATGACGCGCAGGTGCTCCAGACGCTGCTGCGCGAGGAGGTGGGTAAGCTGTCAGGGATCCGCGCATTGACGGGCTCCCCGGAGCCAAGCGAGAGCCTGGCGGCCCTGGTGGGCCAGTCGATTGAGGACGGAATTCGCGCGCTCAATGACCGCGACGCTGCCAAAGCGCAGATCATCCTCACGGATGTGTACGAGAAGCTGACTCGCTACACAGGCGCGATGGACAAGCGGACCATGGCTCGCGTCCTCAAGGCGCGCGGCGTGGCGTACGCGCTGTCCGACCAGCTCTCCGAAGCCCAGGCCATGATGCGCGCTTCCCTCAACATTTGGCCCGAGCAGCGGGACGCTGAGTACGGCTACACCCTGGATGTCCTCCAGACGTTCAAGGGCGTCCAGCGCATGCGCTCCGAGGAGGGCACGGGAGGCATCGCCGTCGTCACGGATCCGGTCGGCGCTGAGGTGAGCATTGGCGGAAGCGTCGTCGGATATGCGCCTGTGAAACAGACGGACCTCCCCCCGGGAATGCACTGGGTTCAGGTCTCTCTGGACGGCTACGTGCGCTCCGGATCGTTCATCGAGGTGGTCGCTGGCGAAGAGGCCGCCCATCGCATCTCTCTGAAGCCGCGCACGAACGAAGCCGCATGGCAGAAGGTCATCGGTGGCATGCCACGAGCGTTCAAGAGCAAGAGCGCGGCGGGAGTGACGCTGCCCGCGCTGATCAGCATGCTGGAGGCCGATGAGGTCCTGGCGCTGCGAGCCATCCCACAGCGAAATGGGTACATGGTCGCCGGCTGGTACCAGTCCACGAACTCTCTGAGGACCGTGCGCCTGAAGCTGAAACGAAACGCCAACTTCATGGGCAACCTCCAAGCGTGGCTGCAGTCCACGCTGCTCGCTGAGGCAGGCTCCTCCGAGGAAGCGGTGGGGCTCGACGCGCCTCCGAGGGCGGCCGTCATGGCCGTCGCCGAGGAGGATGACGACCTGTTCATCGATCCGAACGACCCGATCCTGAAGAGCAAGGTGGCGGTGGCGAAGAAGAGCATCACGGATGAGTGGTGGTTCTGGGCCTCCGTGGGAGGCGTCGCGACGGCGCTGACCGTAGGCGCGGTCGTCCTGTTCACAGGTGAAGACGAGGGAACGGGACCGGTAGGCTCCGTGAGCATCGACCTCTACAAGGTGAACGAGTAGACGAGAGAGTCGTCAGCGACCGAGCAGCTTTCGGACCCGCGCCTCGTTGTAGCCGGCCATCGCCTGGCCATTGATGAAGAGAATCGGGACCCCCTTGAGGCTCTCGGGGGGGACACCCGCCTCCTTGGCGAGCTGGGCCATCTTCGACCTGGCCGTGGGATCCTTCTCAAGGTCGTACTCTGAGAACAGGATCTTCTCGCGCTTGAGGAAGTTACGCGCCTTCGTGCAGTAACCGCACCAGGTCGTGCTGAAGAGGGTGACGCTCGCGCGCCGGCTCGCCTTCGCTTCGGCTGGGGCTACGCGCCTGGGCTGCAGCTGGAACCCTCGGCGCGGCACGGTCGTTGTCGGCAGGCCTCGCGTGAGGTTGGCCACGTGCTCCCAGCCGGGTGGTGTCGGGTGTAGCCCGTGGTAGACGACCACCTGAGCCCGGGCCGCCTCAGGGATCCCATCCAGCGTGACCGCGGTGGCCACTGAGCCGACCTGGGGATCGATGAAACGATAGGAGACCTCCGCGTCACCTGGCTTGAGCTCAATCGGCTCGACGACCAGGTCGTGACTCGCGACCTTAGAAGGTTGCGAGTCTTGGCCGCAGGCCCCCAGGAGCAAGGTAAGGAGACCAACCCCGATGAGAGCGGAGATGAGGCCTGGGAAGGTTCGGCTCCTGCATGGACTCATGAGAAGCGCCTCACGATCGCGTCGAGCTGGATCTGGTAGCCCCCGCCAAAGAGGCTCACGTGGACGAGCAGCGGGTAGACGTTGAGCAGCTGCAGTCGGTCTTGGAGCTCCGCGTCAAACGGGCCCGCGACCTCCTGGTAGGCCTCATAGAAGTCATCCGAGAAGCCTCCGAACAGGGTCGTCATGGCCAGATCGACCTCGGGATGCCCACAGTAGACCGCAGGATCCACGAACCAGCCGGCGCCATCATCGCCGCAGACGAGGTTCCCTCCCCACAGGTCCCCATGGAGCAGCGCGCATCCGCCGTCAGGCTCATGAAGAAGCCCCTCGAAGTCCAAGGCCTCGACCCGGCCGCGCAGGCTTGTAGGAAGGCATGGGGTCAACGCCTCAACACGATAGGCGCGAAAGAACTCCAGCCACGACATGGCTCCGCTCGATACGTTGCGCTGCCTGAGCGTCCCGATGTAGCCGTCTCGGTCAGCGCCAGGTCGGTGCCCTCGCTCCTCATGAAGCTGAGCGAGTCGATAGCCGGCGTCGCGCATGGCGAGCCCGCGCGAGGACGACGGCTCGATCCAAGACAGCACCAGAGCTCGTTGCTCCTGATGAAGTACGGTCGGCACCGCGATGGTGCCCGTGCCTTGGAGAAGCGCCAGGCCCGAGGCCTCGATCTCGAACATTCCAGAGGCCGCGTCACGGCTCCACTTCGCGAAGACCGAGCCAGCGGTCGTCTCGACGCGCGCCGCCTCATGAATGCAGCCTCCGCCCACCGCGCTGGCGCCCGTCGGGGGCGCGCCGACCGCCTCCGTGACCGCATCAACGACAAACGAAGGGAGGTTCAAGCGCCCTCCCCTGAAGTCATCACCGCCTCCAGGAGACCGGGAACGGAGCGCTCCAGGAGACGGTAGACCGTCTCGAAACCCTGGGGACCGCCATAGTAGGGGTCGGGGACATCGCGCCGATCGCCCTCCGGGTGATAGTCCAACATGCGAACGATCCGCGCGGAGGCGTCGGAGGGAGCCCGCCGCTCCAGGACCCGTTGGTTGTCGCCGTCCATGGCTACGAGCCACTGAAACTGCGTGTAGTCCGAGGCCGCCAGCTGTCGGGAGCGCTGATCACCGATGTCGACTCCGTGATCGAGCCCGACCTCCACGCTACGGGGGTCCGGGCCCTCGCCCACGTGCCACCCACCCGTACCGCAGGAGTCCACGTGCACCTGATCCGTGAGACCGCGGCGCTCCAGCTCCGCCCGAAAGACGCCCTCCGCGAGCGGCGAACGACAAATATTACCGAGACAGACGAACAGTACAGAGCGCTTCATAACGAACGATGGTGCGTCTGCGCCCGGGGGTCCGTCAACACCTGCGGGGGCGCGCGCTCATTGCAGGCGTGCACACGCGCGTGGTAAGCCGCGACTCTATGAGTCGCTTCGCATCACTCAGCATGGTCGGCCTCGGGTTCGTGATCCTCTCGACGGCCATCCCCGAGAGCGCGAACGCGGCCCTTCCGGGTCGCGTGGAGACGGTGGATCTTGTCCGCCTCGCTCAGCACGACCGTGGTTGGGTCGACGGAGGAGGCCCCTCCCTGAACGTGGCTTCAGGAGCGGCTGGAGACTTCGGCTTCGGCGCCCCCGTGTGTGACGGGTCACGCTTCACGGCCCGGCCCATCGTCCACCCTCGATCGGGTCTCACGGTGCGCGTACCTCGCTTCGCTCAGAACCTTGAGGTGATGATCCGCTCGACCTTTGGGAGCCGCGAGCTCAGCCTGTCGCTCAACGGCGCCGCTCTCGGTGAGGCCAAGCTCACGAGCTCCTGGCAGCGCGTCGTGCTGCCGCTCAAGGGCATCGAGCCGGGAGACGCGCTCCTCGAGATCGGGCTCTCCACCACAACCGATGAGCTGGGCGAGGCGCCCGCGGTTCCCGCTGAAGCTCGCGCGCTGATCCACCGAGTCACCTTCGATACACGAATCAACGCTCGGCGTGAGTCTGGGCCTCTTGATGCGCCTCGCGTGGCCAGCGACGTGATCTGGCTGGAGCCAGGCCAGTCCATCCTGATGCCGGCACCTCTGCAGCCCGCACAAGCGCTGGAGACGTCCGGAGTGATCACGCTCGGTGAGTCGAAAGGCCTACGGGTCCACGTGGATCTGGTCTCCGCCTATGGGGCCGTGCAGAAGGTTGCGTCCATGCCCGCGGCCCTGGACTTGCCCTGGAACCTGGATCTCTCACGCGGGGGAGAACGAACGCCGGTCTGGCTCCAGCTGCGCTGCACGGGAGACACCTCTGGCGCCGCGGGGCTCTTGATGCCCCGACTCACGCGCCCCCTGTCCCCCGGCGAGAACCCCAAAGCGAAGGCTAGCGGGTCGGCCTCGACGGTCGTGGTGATCGCCGCGATGGGGCTCAGGTTTGAGGACGCGGAGGCGAGTCGGGGTGCGCGCCCCGCGGGCGTGCTGCACGCCCGAGCATGGTCCACCTCGCCCAACTCCCGCTCTTCGCTCACGAGCCTCATGACCGCGGTGAGCCCCTTGACCCACGGCGTGGTCGGCCTACGAGATGAGATCCCGGCGAGCGCGCTGGGCATCGGGCGAGAGGTGCGACTCGCTGGCCTCCAGACCATCCTGCGAACCGGATTCGTCCCCATGACGGCGGGCTCGCCTCTGTGGGAAGGCTTCGGCGACGCGCTCTTCGCTGACCTTCGAAGGCTCAAGCCCCACGCCAATCACGTGCTCGACTCGACGCAGGAGATCCTGACCTACCAGAAGAGCCCGGCCCTAGCAGTCGCGATCCTCGGCGACACGGCGCCTCCCTACATCCCGACCTCGGAGGCGTGGAAGCACCACTACGGTAGTCAGGATGAGCCTCCTTGGCCGGCCAACGAGAGCCGAAAGGCGGTCGCCGAGATCATCGCAGGCACCCGCCCCTTCGACAAGAAGACGGAGCGGTACCTGCGCGCGCTCAGACGCGGCAAGGCAGAGGAGACCCTACAGCACATCCGGACCTTCCAGGAGGCGCTCCGGAGCAAGCATAAGGATGCCCTTATCCTGATCGTTGGCCTCGGTGGAGTCTTGCCGGGCGATCCCGATGGCTTCACTCCGGAGGACGTCCACGTCCCCCTTTGGGTCGACGCACCCGACGGATGGCGGCTCCCCTCGGAGAGCACCGTCGACATCATGGACGTGATGACCACCGCGGTGGCGGCCCTGGGAGTGAGACCGAGAGCAGGCGTCCAGGGTACAGACCTTCGCCGCGAGCTCCGATCGCCGTGGCCCACCGGGGCGCTCGCCACCGAGACCCGCGCCGATAGTCACGATCTGGCGGTGTGGCAGGACAGCGTCCTGCTGGCCCCGCGCGGCAAGATCGGGGAGGCTCAGATCTTCCTACCGGACGGAAACGGCTGGCGAGCTGAGAAGAAGCCGCCGGCGAGTCGAGGGCCCGCCTTGGATGCAGCCGGTGCGCTCCTCCGAGGGTGGCTCAGCGCCCGAGAGCGATGGAATCCTGACGACTACGAAGCCGCGGTTCGACGCGGCGGGAAAGATGGTTATGCCG
>CALCNF010000110.1 GCA_937897815.1 uncultured Pseudomonadota bacterium
AGACCGAGGACTGCGAGGAGCCCGTCGCCGACCCCGATCCGGAGCCCGACGCCGACGCGGGCGGAGGTGAGGCCGATGCGGAGACCGACGCCGACGTGGGGGGGAGCGAGGCCGACGCAGACGTCCTGAACGATACGGCGGAGGACATCGGTCCAACGGACGAGGACGCCATATCGGCTGGTGATGTGGCGACGCCGCAAGACACCGGTAGCGAGACGAACGACGACCTGAGTTCGACTCCTGAGACCCAAGATACCGCCCCTGAGAGTCGAACGATTCACCCTGCCGAGGATGGATCCGAGCAACCCTGCGAAGACGACCTGGCGACCCAGACGACAACGCCCCGCAGTGAGGAGAGCTCAGGATGCCAGTCGTCTGGTGAGCCCCAGCCGAATGGAGTCCTCGCGATCGTGTTCCTTTGTCTCGGAATCCTCGCGGTTCGTCGCAGGCCTTCTTGATCGCGAGCAAGTTCCGAGTGACGGCTCGGGTCGCAACGCCCGAGGGACTTGAGAGACTCGGCCGGCCCTGGCCCGGGAAGTCACACCGTTCTAAACGCGAAGTGCCATTCCCACTCTAAGTCACATTCAGGCCGCTTCGCGCCCCTTCGACTACGCGGGTCCACCAGCACCGCGATGACCATGAGACGCAGGATGGAGGCGCCCTGGCGCTCGCGAGAGGCTCAAGGCTGGGGGTGTTCCGTCTGGGCAATTGTGGTCCAGGTGGGGTTGCGATTCCCCACGCGCTCTCTTAACGTTTTTCCAGATACCTACAAATAGCTGCGCGCGAGTCCATGCACTTCCCTCCCGTACGGACTCCGATGGGACGACTGACCGTCACTCTCGGGCCCCTGGGCCCCTCCCTCTGCGCAGCGAACGAGAACCAAAGAGCCATGTGCGCGCGGTCTCCTGCCTGGGGCCCGTGCCGATCCGAACGACGAGAGTCGCCCGAATACCGCGCGAGGAGCGCTTCACTCTAGGAGATGCAGATGTCGGACAACGAGCATGACAACCAGGAAGAGAGCGGGGGCCCGCCCCCGCTGACGGCGTCCGGCCCACCCCCGCTCGACGGGGGGCCGCCCCCCCTGGAGGCTGCAGGTGATGGTCCGCCGACCCTTGGAGATGGCCCGCCCGCGCTCGACGACGGCCCACCAGCGCTTGAAGCCGCGGACGCCGGCCCGCCGGCGCTCGATGATGGTCCACCAGCGCTCGATGACGGTCCGCCTGCTCTGGAAGCTTCAGGCGACGCTCCCCCCGCTATCGAGGCAGCGGACGATGGTCCTCCGGCCCTCGATGAGCCGGACGACGCGACCGTCGTGATGCAGGCATTCGTCCCCGAAGAGGAGGCCACGGCCGAGGCCGACGAGGAAGGCCCTGAGGAGACCCTGGAGGCCGCGGAAGAAGAGGCCTCCGAAGAGGCGATCGAGGCCGCCGAAGAAGAGGCCTCCGAAGAGGCGATCGAAGCCGCGGAAGAAGAGGCCTCCGAAGAGGCGATCGAGGCGGGAGCCGACCCGAACGCGACGGTCGCGATGGCGTCCTTCGAACTCGAAGAGGCCATGGCGGCGGCAGACGAGGAGGCGGAAGAGCCCAGCGTAGAGGCCGCAGAGGAGACGGTCGAAGCGGAAGAGCACTCCGACGCCACGGCTGCGATGGCGGCCTTTGAGCCGGAGAGCTATGCGTCTGAGAGCCAAGAGGCTGCTCCCGCGGCGCCCCAGCCGAGCCAGGAGGGCGCCTACCGCGTCCTCGGACAAGCGGTGAACGGCGCAGGTCTAGGAGATGAGTTGGCGTTGATCTTCGCCGAGAAGGCGAGAGAGACCGCGCAGACCTTCGTGGACAAGCGCAACACGGAAGAGGCGCTTGAGGAGACCCAGCAGGCCATCGCGCGCTTTAAAGCGGCGGTGACCGAGTCCGAGCAGGGCCTGGGCCCCCTCAAGTCCGCCCTGAGTGACGCAGAGGCCATGGAGGCCCTACCGGTCGCCGCCAAGGCGCTCTACGGTCTCGCCGGTGCCGGAGTCATACTCGCCGGTATCGCTGACCCCGCGCTCGGTGGAGTCTTGCTCGTTCTTGCAGGTGCCGCTGGCTTCGTCCTTCACAATAAAGCGAAGAAGGCTCGGGACGCTGCGGTCTCAGAGGCCGACGGGAATCTGGACGCTGCGAAGAGCCAGCTCAAAAAGCAGAAGGCTGAGCTGGAGAGCGCCAAATCGGACGCAGCGGGGCTTCAGGAGAAGCTCGACGGCCTCAAGCCTACCAAGACGGTCGACACCGTCGGGAGGGTGCACTACCCGATCCGCACGGTGGATCTAGCCGGCTACTCGCTCGTGTTGGATCGCATGGGCGCGCACGAGGCGGTCGAGCTGAAGATCCCGGACCTGGCGACCAACCCAGAGGTGGTCAAGAGCGTCCAACAGACGGTCGGCCGAACCAAAGAGCTACCCACCCTGCTCCAGCCGAGCGCGGAGACCGGCAATGAGGTCGACAGCCTCCACGGCCGTGAGCTCGACCTGAAGAGCGCCGTAGACGACTTCACGGACATGGTTCATTCCATCCCCGTCTACAACCGAGGCCTTCCGCTGGTCCCTGGAGAGTCCAGGCTCTCCGCCCTTGTGGCCGATACAGAGATGGTCAAGGGGGTGGACGAGATCGAAGGCCCCGTCCTGACGTGCCCCAACGTGGGCGAGATGGACAAGGCCATCGAGCAGCTCTCCGACGTGGCCGAGCGTCTTCGCGAGGTAGGCGGACACGCGGACGCGGTCCTACGGGAGAGCTACTCGGAGTTGAACACGAACCTGCTGGCCTACAAGGAGCATCGTTCTCACGCACTCAACTGCATTCACTCCAAATTCCTCGACGCCATGGAGCGCTCCTCGCTCTTGTCGGTGAACACCTACTGTCCCCCATGTAACCGCGTTCCTCAGTGGCTCTATCGAAAGCTGGGAGTGCCCCTCGAGGAGGCTCACACGGTAGACCAACGAGAGTTGCTCACGCGGATGAATGAGGACCCAGAGGTGGCCAAGCGCCTCTCCAACGATGAGAGCCTCATCCGCGAGATGAACTCAGTCTTCCGAAATCTGATGATCCTCTGCGAGCAGATCCCTGCGGAAGATGGGGTGGCCGAGGACGAGGGCGATGTCGGCGTCGATCTGGCCGAACATCAGGCCCACCTGGCGAGAATGCGGGCCATGCAAAACCAGGTCAGCGTGGTGCTGGAGGAGTATCGCTCCATCATTCGCAAGATCATGACCGGCACCGCTCGGCCGCTCCTGGAGCTCAGCCGGGAGGCGAAGCTGCACCTGGATCCGGTCCAGGGCACGTGGTCGTGCGGAGCCTGCGAGAAGGTCTTCGACGACGAGGAGGAGATCGCGCTCGGCAGGCTGCTCAAGGTGAAGGACAACCTGATGCTACCCATCTGGAACCATCTCTGGACGGAGAAGGATGACTTCCGAAAGTCAGAGCTCTTCCGGACCAATGAGAGCCTCCAGCGCATGGGCGAGAAAGAGACTGAGAAGCTCCTGTCCGTCGCCGAGTCCTACAAGTCGGATATGCGCCCCGTGCGTGAGAACCTGATTCGGTACAGCACCGAGGCCGAGACCAAGCATCGGCAGCTGACGGACACGATTCAGGGCCTTCAAGACATGGGGTACATGACCAAGGAGAAGGCCAAGCAGGTTCATGCCCGAATCCGACAGGGGATGGGCGGTGCGATTGGAGAGGCCACCAAGCAAGCCGAGGCCAAAGAGTTGCTCCTGTCACTTGAGCCTCAATCCCAGCTGGCGCGACGGCCCGCCGCGGCAGATCCGATCCAGATGTTGCTCACTCCGGAGACGTTGTTCTTGGAGAACGAGCTTCTGGAGCACGGGATGATGCTGCCAGGCACGAGCCAGGAAGATCCCGCGCTCAGCGCCCAAGAGGACGACGCGCTGGGGATCCCCTCCCCCGAGGCCGTCGGAGAGAACGCTTCGGGCGATGCCGAGTCGCTCTCGGCAGAGGGGGCGTAGATGAGCAACTCAGCACCCTCGGTGGACTGGAGTAAAGTTGAGCGTATCGCCGAGAAAGCCGCGAGCGCAGTTGAGCGAAAGCTCGACCGGCGTATTGGAAAGGTCGAAAACGAAGTCAGGCAGTTGAGGAAAGAAATGAGCGAGATCGCAAGCGCTATTCGAGGCATGAACAATGCTCTTGGCTCCAAACTGGACAAGCTGCACACCCGCACCCAGGAGCAGGTGAAGATCAGCGGACAAAACGCGAGCACAAACGGGAAAATCCTGGCGGCCAACGCCGCAGGGTTTACCGCAAATGTGGCCGCCAATAATGAGATCCGGAAGTCCACGGACGAGGTGAACAGCAGCGTAGGACGCAACACGTCTGCGCTGGTGGAGATGGAGTACCTCCGACTGTACAACGAGGCCCGCGCGCCCATGCGGTTCGTCGATCAGTTCTCCAACGAGATCGAAAACCGGTTCGAGAAGGCCGTAGAGAGCGTCTATCTCAACCGCGAGCTCTACGACGAGCACTTCGGCCGGATCTTCGACGAGAACGAGAACAAGGTCCGCACCATCGGCGAGCACATCTTCCAGGTCCTCGAGGAAGATTTCATCCCGACGGTGGAGCAGCGCTTGAAGATCCCTCGGTCGGCCTACCAGCAGTTGGCGATGGCCGTGGACGCC
>CALCNF010000111.1 GCA_937897815.1 uncultured Pseudomonadota bacterium
CGGTACCCGATTCTTCCGGTGGAGCTCCGAGGTCGCCTCAGCGAGCTGCGTGAGCACATGACCGTCTCGCGGCATCCGACGCGTGGCGAGCCGATCGCCTGTCCGAAGCGCGGGCAGCGCTTCGCCTGTGGCCAGAAGTCCTGGATGGATGTGCGCACGGAGACTCGAGACGTCGACCACATGGAGGCGTCCTGGCTCTACGCCCACCCCGGCCCTGTAGACACGGAGCTGCGCCTTGAGTGGCGCGAGTTACCCACGGCGACCGCTCTGCTCCTGCGTGTCGGACACACGCTGGAGGCCGTGCGTCGTGAGCGAGGGACCCCCGCTTCCGTGATCGTCAGTGCGGACGGCAAAGAGGTCGATCGGTTCACCCTTGATCGACACCTCTACACCCATGAGCGTCGACTCTACGAGTGGACGTCCGAAAACCCTCCAACCCATTGGAGCGTCTCCGTGGTCGCGGAGAACGCAGATTGGCGGGAGGTGATGCTCGACGGAGACCTCCTCGGTCAGGTGCCAGAAGCTCTGCGTTCGGGCGCGACGGCTGTCCGCCTCATCAGCCCCTGACGGTCTCCCTCAGGGCTTGAGATAGAGCCGGAGCATGGGCACGCCCTGGACCCGGACGACGTGCTGCGGACCCGCCACTCCGAAGGCCCGGCGCACCCGCATGTCGAGCTCCGCGAAGCTCTTCTGCGGCTCGATCAGGGCCACCTGAGCTGCCCCGGGATGGGCCGCGTATCGGAGGTCATGCCGGAGCTCACCTTCCCGTCGATACATCTCAAAGGCGTCCGGGGTGGTGTTCTGAAAGAAGACACGCGCATTCGCGGGAGCCTTCGCGTTGATCCAGCCCATCGCCTGGCGCGAGGTGTGCCCCCAGTACATCCGCATGAGCTGGTCATCCGCGCCGCCACGGAAGCTGCCAGCGACCAGAGCATTGTACGCGCCAGAACCGTAGGCCACTCCGCGGATCGAGGAGATGGCGGGAGGAACGAGGACCAGGGCGACCAAAGCGACCGCCGCGACAGAAGCCCTCCAGGAGCCACGCCAGCGGGCGCTGACCACCGCGCCGCAGCGCGCGAGCGCCAACCCACCGAAGAGGAAGAGCAGCGGCATCCCGGTCATCCAGTGCTTGATACCCCCAAAAATCGGGGTGTTGGGCAGGGAGATCAGAAGGAGCGGAACCAGGCCATTGAGGAGCAGGAAGTCGGTCTGCGCGGCGTGAGAAGAGCGCTCCGCGCCCTCCAGGCTTCGCCGCTCATGAAACCGCAGCCAGACCCCCGCGACCGTGAGGAGCAAGAAGGGGACGGGCACCGTCAGGACGGTGAGCGCGGTCGGGAAGGTCACGGGAAAAGGCGGGACCTGAAACGGCTGCCCCTGAAACCACTGGAAGTAGTGCTCGTGGTGGAGGTGGAAGGCGAAGTACTGGCTGACCGCGGCCCACGGGTCGAACCACAGGCGAGGCCAGAACACAAAGAGCATCACTGGCCCGAGGATCGCCATCGGGAACAGCGCGACCGGGACCGGCGGGAGCTTCACACGAACCCTCCAACCGTCCCGCAGGAACTTCAAGTTCGACCGGTCCGACCAGATCCAGAACGCGAGGAGCGGCACGGGCATAAAGAAGGCGTTGTGCTTGATCAGGAGGGCGACCCCCCAGAGCAAGCCAGTGGCCAACGCCCATCGCCGATCCTCTCGAGACCTCCAGAAACCATAGAGCGTCGCCATCATCGCCGCGACGATCCCCATGTCGAAGCAGATCAGGTGCGCGTGGAAGAAGTGGCGAGGAGTCCACAAAAACAGGAGCGCGGCCAGGAGCCCCGGGATCCACCCGAAGGTCGCGGCGCCAAGGAGAAAAGTGAAGAGCACGGCGAAGGCAGCGGTGAGCGCCCCGACGAGGCGCATGCTGTCCACCTCTGAGAAGAGCGCGAGGGCTCGCACCTCGCGCCCCTGGCACCCGGTGATGGGCAGGTCCGCCCCGGGGGTCTTCCGGTCGGGTCGGACGCACGCCTGGGCCAGGCCCTGACGGTCCCCCTCCTTGAGTCGCAAAGTCGCTCCCCTCAGGGTGCGCTCCGTCACCTCAGCGCGGCCAAGCGCTCGCTCCGCGCCCTTCGGAGATCCTCGCGAATCCAGCGGTGCGAGGAGGTCGACGACAGCTCCCACCTCAAATCCGTCGGCGCGCGCGAGTCCCGTGAGACGCAGGTCGCTCGACGCATCCGCAGGGGCGACCAGGCTCCGATCCTTCCAGGAGAGGTGCCTCCAGGCTCCTGCGAAGGCCGTCTTCATCAGCGGAGGGTGCTCAAAGTTCCCCGACCACGTGGCGACCGTCGACTCTCGACCCAGCGCGGCGTGCGTCTCCTGAGCCGTCTTGGCCTGGTCGATGGCGGCGAACCACTCTGCATAGGAGCGCCCATAGCGAAAGTAGAAGGACTCGTCGCGCGTGTACCCCATATCGTTCGTGGCCATGACGGACACGACCGTGAGGATGAACAGGGACGCGCCGATCAGACGGTCGCGCAGCGCGGGTGGAGGCTTCCACATACGCTACTGCTTATCCGATCCCGAGCCAGAAGGCGACGAGAACGCGCGCCCTAAGCGTCCTGGACTCCGAGGGCCCGACCCGTCGCGCTCGACGACGCGCCGCTCAAGCCCTCAGGCGGCCCCGCGTAGACCACCTCGCCCCCTCTTCGTCCCGGCCCTGGGCCCAGGTCGACCACGTGATCGGCCGCTTGGATCAGCGCAGGCCGGTGCGCGACGGCGACGACGGTGTCCCCCAGCTCGACCAGGCGATCCAGAACGGATACGAGGCGCTCCACGTCCGCCGGGTGAAGTCCCGCGTCGGGCTCGTCCAGGATGAGGAGACGCGCTCCACGGCGCGCGCGGCCGAGCTCCCGAGCGAGCTTGATTCGCTGCGACTCTCCTCCGGACAGGGTCGTCGCCGAGCGTCCCAAAGGAAGGTAGCCGAGCCCGACGTCGTGGAGCACCGTCAGCACGCGATGGATTCGCTTGTGGTGCTCAAAGAACGCCAGGGCCTCGTCGACGCTCATGGCCAGCACGTCAGCGATGGTCGCGCCCTTATAACGGATGCGGAGGGTCGCCGGGTTGTAGCGAGTTCCCTGACAGGCGTGGCACGGGACCCGCAGATCCGTCAGGAGATGGGCGGGCGTCTCCAGCTCTCCAAGACCCGAGCACACCTCGCAGCGCCCTCCCGGCGCGTTGAACGAGAAGCGGGAGGCACCGTAACCCTGAACGCGTGCCTCCGCC
>CALCNF010000112.1 GCA_937897815.1 uncultured Pseudomonadota bacterium
CCAAGCAGGGTCGAGACCGAAGCTTTCAGGCCATCCTGCCGCTGCGCGGAAAGATCCTGAACGTGGAGAAGGCTCGCTTCGACAAGATGCTGACCTCGGACGCGATCCTCACGCTGATCACGGCCCTGGGAACGGGGATCGGCCCGGACTCCTATGATCCGGAGAAGGCTCGATACCACCGAATCATCATCATGACGGATGCGGACGTGGACGGTCAGCACATCCTGACGCTGCTCCTGACGTTCTTCTATCGTCAGATGCCTGAGCTGATCGAGCGCGGATACCTCCACATCGCTCAGCCCCCGCTGTACAAGGTGAAGAAGGGCAAGTCGGAGCGCTACCTCAAGGATGAGCCTGCTCTGGCGGATCACCTGCTCACCCTGGGCAGCCGTAACTGGACGGCCACCGCAGAGGGCGGCGTGGAGCTCACGGAGGACGCCATCAAGTCCGTCGCTCAGCAGATCGACCGCATCGAGGGTCGCTCCGAGCGTCTGGCCCGTCGTCGCGACCGCCTCGTGGTCGACGCTCTGATCGAGGCGACCTCGCTGTCCAGCGCTGACCTCAAGGATCCAGCCGTGATTCAGGACAACATCGCGAAGATGGAGGCGTGGTTCCAAGCGCACCATCCGGAGATCCTGCCGCTGTCCTATGATGTCAGCCGAGACGAGGAGCACGAGACCAACCGTCTGATCATTCAGACCTTCGTCGCGGGCGCTCCTCGGGACACCGTCATCGATGAGGCGCTGTTGACCTCTGCTGAGTACACGGACCTTCGCACCTTGTGCGATCGTTGCAATGAGGTGGCTACCGCGCCTTACAGCTTCAGCAAGCAGGGCTCTGAGGATGAGCCGGTCACTCTGGCTCGACCCATCGACCTGCTCAATCACGTGAAGAAGGAAGGGAGCCGCGGTCTCGGAATCCAGCGCTACAAAGGCCTGGGCGAGATGAACCCCGACCAGCTTTGGGAGACCACGATGGATCCCCAGAAGCGGACCCTTCTGCAGGTGCGCGTCGACGACATGATCGCCGCCGACGAGATGTTCAGCGTCCTGATGGGCGACGACGTGGAGCCGCGACGAGAGTTCATCCAGAATAACGCGCTCAACGTAAGCAACCTCGACATCTAGGATGAGCCCAGAGCGTCAGGCGTATCTGAGCGCCATCGAGCGGACCTTTGTCACTCTACGAGGTCGGGGCTTTATGCTCTCTCCCAAAGAGGTGGCGCTCGTGGACCGCTGGTTCGAGGCGGAGGTGCCGGCCCGGGTGGTGATCCGGACGCTTCAGGATGGCTTCGCGCGACGCTCCCAGCGGCGGCAGCCGCCGCCGAGCACCCTCACCTATTTCGAGGGTCAGATCGAGGTCGCGATCGACGACTGGCATCGTAAGCACACCGGCGCCCCGACGACCTCCTCGATCGAAGAGGAGACACCTGGGACCCAAGTGAGCGCGGCCTTCGATGTCCTGATCGCCGCCTCCTCCTCTCCGCAGGTCGAGGCGCTGCTCAACCGACTGCGGTCGGAGATCGAGCCCGTCGACGACGATGTGGACGTCTACGCCTTGACCACGGACCTCGATGAGAGGATCGTGGCGGGTCTCAGCGATCTGCTGGGGGATGAGGAGCGTTCGAAGATGGCCCAGGCGTCACGACAAGCAGGGATGAGCGCGTCGAGCATGAGCGCGCGCGCTCGAGCGAGGCTCGAGGCGGCCGAGCTGGCCCGCGCGACCCGCGCACACTTTCAGATCCCCTCGCTTAGCGAGTCGCTCGCGTGAGCGCCGGTTTGACCGGATCGGCCGTCGTGGAGCCGGAGGTCGTGATCTCACGAGAGGGTGAGTTCGCTGTGGCCTCGCTTCCCTCTAGCCAGCTGGAGTGCGCGCGCTGCCAGGGCCGGGGATTTCTGATCGTCATGGAGAACGGCTATGAGGTCTCCGTGGACTGCGAGTGCAAGAGCGTTCTCGGCAGGATTCGCTGCTACAACGACGCTTGTCTCCCGGCTGATTATGGCCAAAAGCAGCTCGACGGACTCACGGTGCCCAAGGGCTCCAACGTGGGCAAGATTCGAACGAAGCTGCAGATTCACCTGAGCCAGCCCCGCCCCTTCTCCGAGCGCGGCTTCATGCTCGTGGGCCCGCCGGGCGTAGGCAAGACTCACATCCTGTGTTCCGTGGTTCGAGACCTCACCCTCGATCAGGGGATCCCGAGCAGGTACGTGGACTTCTTTCACCTGAGCGAGCGCATTCGGTCCTGCCTCGGCGACCGGGGAGACACCCGGCCCGAGGACATCCTGGAGCCCTTGGTTGAGGTGCCGATCCTCGCCATCGACGAGCTCGGAAAGGGCATGTGCACGCCCTTTGAGATTCACATCATCGACCAGCTCATCACGCGGCGATACAACGCCAACCGACGGGTGCTGGTCACGACCAACTACTGGCCAGCCCAGCTCCGTCCGTCGACGCCGACCGCCAAGGAGCTCAACGTTCAGCCTGGCCGCAAGCTCAAGCGAATCGGGGAGACGCTCGAAGAGCGTACGGATGACCGGATCGTGAGTCGGCTCTACGAGATGTGTGAGATCATCGAGGTCGAGGGTCACGACTATCGGTACGGGCTCAACGCCTGAGGCTCAGCTCTGGGTGAGGTAGAGGGCGGCCAGGATCCCCGCTGCGTTCAGGGCGAGGGTCCCGATGAGCACGAACACGAGGAGCATTCCGCGTGTGCGCAGCATCGAGCGCTTATGGGCCAGCTCTCGCAGATTCAGGAGATCGTCTCCCGCTCCAAAGGGCCCGTCGTCCAGATCCTCAATGGCGAAGGCGCGCATCCGCTCGCGGGTCGCGAGGCTGTGGCTGATGAGGATGTCGGCGACGAAGAGAATGACCACCAGCGCGACGATCCCCATGGCCAGCAGCAGCCAACCCTGGAGCCCCTGTCGCTCCTCCTTCTCTGCGCGGAGGTCAGACTGGCGGGTCGATATCAGGACGTGAGGCTTGACGACCTCGGAGCGCAACAGCGCCAGCAGGAAGTCGAGCGATCGCTCGGATGGAGCCTCGGGATCAAACCCCATGCTCTCGGGATGAACGTGGCCGCCCTCCTCGATGGCGCTGGAGAGGACCTCCAGGGGCGCACGGTCGTCGACGAAGACCGGGACGCTCGCCCAGGTCTCTCCCGGATCGATGGGATGAGGTGAACACTGCAGGTCGTAGCGGCCTGGATCGAGGACGCCGAGGTTGATCGCGGCCAGGCCCTCTTTCGTCTTCACCTGCTCACTCCAGATCCAGGCGCCCTGCCAGAGCAGGTCACAGGTCGCCACGATCTCGGGACGCCAGCTCCTCAAGGTCAATCGCGCCGGCTCTCCGGCGGGCGTCACCGGTCGATCCGGGTCCAGGGTCAGCAGACGTCCGCGGGGGCGGATCAGCTCGTCGGTCTTCGTGAGCGACTCTCCCGCGCGCACCTCGATGGCGATGCGCAGGCTCGGCTGGTCGGCCAGGATGGAGAACTCGCACAGGCCATCCTTATCGGTGACCAGGCGAAGCTCACCGCTGGGAAGGTTTCGGTGCTTCAAGTGTACGTGGGCGAGGGGGACCGGGGCGCCCGACTGGCTGCGCACCCGCAGGAAGAGCCGAGTCTCCATGCCCAGGACCAGGTCGCCTTGCTCCGGGTTCACCTGGACCCGGTGGGTCGTGGCGACCTTGGGCAGACGGACGGGCGTGATCATCTTCAAGGCGGCGTCGTCCGGGGTGAAGCGCAAGACCTCCTGCTCGATCATCACCTTCTTCTGGCTGTCTTTGCCCTGAAGAACCAGGGTGATCGCGACCTTGTCCGACACCGTGACGGGCACCTTCCAACCGATCATGGCGGGGCTGTCGCCTCGCTGCTCGAAGGTCACAGGCTCGCCGTCGAGATAGAGGGCCTTGAGCTCGATGGGCACGGCGGTGCGCGCCGGCTGAAGCCGGGCCTGCACGCGGAGGTGGGCTGGGGCTCCGGCGCGAAGTCGCTCGCCGCCGACGATGATCACCGAGGTCACGTCCTCGGGTTCAGACAGGGTGAGGTAGGTGGAGCCGAGGAGGAAGAAGGAGAGGCCCAGCGCCAGGCTCACGCCCACACGAGCGCCTGGCCTTGAGGCCACGCGGATCAGACCAGAGGAGTCGTCGAGCCCGTCGGTTCTCACAGGTTCAGGAGCGACGGTCGTGGATCCCGATGATCTCCGTCTCTTCGAGCGCCTCAAGTCGCTCGTTGACGACCGACTGGAAGTGCTCGTTCTGCTCGGGAGTGATCGGATCTCCACCCGTGGTCCCGAGTCGACGGGCGTCGAGGAGCTGGCCGTTCTTACGGACGCTGTAACGGAGCTTCGGCTCGGCGGCCTGGCCCGTCTGGCCGACGTAGCCGATGACGGTCTTCTGGTTGACGACCATCCCGGGCTCCAGCTTGCGCGCCACCCGATTGAGGTGACTGTAGGTGCTCGTGAAGCCGTTGTCGTGCTTGATGGTCACCGAGATCCCGCGGCGCTCGCCGTTGGGGCCCGCGTGGACGACGGTGCCGCCGGCCACGGCCCACACGGGGGTGCCGACCTCTGCGTAGTACGCCATCGACGGCATGGAGCCTCCGGTGGCTCGGAGCTCCGTCTGGTGCTCGGCGCTCATGCGCGTGTACTTCAGCGGTGACTTCAGGAAGGTGCGATGAACCGCTCGCCCTTCGGGCGTGAAGTAGCCGTTCTCTCCCTCGGGGTCGGTGTAGTGAACGATACGGTGCTGGCCGAACTTACCCTCGTACTCGGCGGCGAGGATACGCCCGTACTTCAGGAACTGGCCGTCGACCGAGATCTTCTCGACCAGGACTCGGAACTCGTCGAGCTGCCGGACGTCGGTGAAGAAGTCCACGTCCCAGGCGAAGAGGTCGATGAACCGGGAGCCCAGTCGATGCTCCTCGCCGCAGCGAGACATGGACTCATACAGGCTCGACTTGATGGCGCAGCCGATGCGGGCGATCTCGACTCGAGTCGGCACGGGGATCTTCCGGGCGGCGTAGGCGTTGCCCAGGCTCGCTGTGACCTCGTAGACCTCAAGGGGGTTCTGCTCGTATCGGAAGCGTCGGACCTGGCCCTCGTCGTCCAGCCAGGCCTCAAACCGGTCGCCGACCTGAGCGGAGCGGAAGTCAAAGACGCGCTCCATGGCCTGAACCAGCGGAAGCGCTGTGTGGCTATCGATGCCCTCATCCTGGAGCGCGCGGAGGATCGTCCGCCCGCTTCGAAGCTTACCGGCCACCTTGCGACCGATGGGATCTCCGAAGTCATCCACCGGGACGCTGTCCTCGATGAGCGGACGCTGGGGCACGTCCTGGGCCGGCTCGGTGGATCTGGGTGTGGGCGTCTCCGTCGTGGGTACGGGGACCACCGTCGGCACTGGCGCCTGGAGGCGCTCCTCAAGGCTCGGTGGGCTGATCTCCTCAGCGCTGTCGCTGAAGAAGAGCGCGTAGTTGGCCAGTCCCAGGGCCAGGACCACCAGCGCGGCGTTTCCGCCAGACCCACCGCTGCGTCGCCGTCGGTACGGACGGCTGGAGCGTAGGGGAATGGGGCGATCGAGTGGCATGTGAACGGTCTCTCCAAACGAGGACTGCGCGCGCGTGTCAGGCTACCCTTTAGGGTAGCCGCGATTGGCTACCATGGGCCTGAACGCGGTGTCAATCGCACCGATGGCCCCCCGAGGCAAGGTTGGGGACGGTTTTATCGGGCGAGGCGTTGGGCGAGCTCAATGGCTCGCGTCATGCTCGTCGCGTCCGCTCGTCCCGTTCCGACAAGGTCGTACGCCGGACCGTGGTCCGGGCTCGTTCGGGGGCGAGACAGGCCAAGCGTCACGTTCACGCCGTCGGAGAAGTGAAGGAGCTTGAAGGGGATCAGGGCCTGGTCGTGATAGCTGCACAGGACCGCGTCGAAGCGGCCTGAGACCGCCTGATGAAAGACGGTGTCGGCGCTCCACGGGCCGCTGATGTCGACGCCCTCGCCCTGCAGGGTCGCGATGGCGGGGGCGAGGAGCCGCTCTTCCTCGTCGCCGAAGAGCCCGCCGTCGGAGGCGTGAGGGTTGAGCGCGGCCATGGCGATCCTGGGCCGCTCGAGGCCTCGCGCGTCCCGAAGAAATCCGTCCAGGAGTCGCCCGGTCGACACGATCTGCTCGCAGGTCAGGGTGCCGCAGACCTCGCTGAGCGGGATATGGGTGGTGACGCAGCTCACCGTGAGCCGATCTCCAGTCAGGGCCATGGCGAAGCGGTCCGCTCCCAGGCGATCGGCGAAGAGCTCCGTGTGCCCCGGGAAGTCCCCCTCGAAGCAGGACTTCGAGACCGGCCCTGTGACGACTCCATCGAGCCGCCCCTCGGCCAAATCACGGGCAGCGGCCTCGATGGCGTCCCGCGGGGTCGCGTGAGCTCTGCACGGCGCGGAGAGATCGGAGAAGAGCTCCGGGAGGCCGTACAGGACCAGCCCGTCCCGCTCTTCGAGGGCCTCAAACGCTCGACAGATCACCTCCGGCCCGATGCCCTCGGGATCTCCCATGGTGACGCCAATTCGCGGTGCGCTCATCGCGGGTCTCCCCCGTGCTCCTGGAGCCTACTTCAACTCAATGAAGGCGGCGTCACGGAGCTCGCTGAGCCACTGATCGTACAGGCGCGCCAGCTCCGCTTCGCGGATCCTGAACCGAATCTGGCGAAGGAGGGTCTCTCGCTGCCCGGAGTCGGTGACCTCTCGGCTCCGCTCGCCGACCACCTTGATGAGGTGCACGCCGAAGGGTGTGCGAACGGGAACGCTGATCTCGTTGACCTTGAGCTGGAAGGCGGCCTTCTCAAACGTCGGGTCGAGCTCGCCCTTTCCAAACCAACCCAGGTCGCCTCCGGAGGGCGCGCTGCCGTCCTGGCTGTTCGCGCGGGCGAGCTCCTCGAAGGTCGTCTCTCCCGCGAGCGCTCGAGCGCGGATCTCCTGAAGCTTCCTCTCGGCGGCCTGGATCTGCGCCTCCGTGGCGTAGTCATCGACCTTGAGGAGGATATGCGAAGCGCGGCGCTCAGTGATGGTGCCGTCTTGGAGCTCTCGAGCGAGGGTCCTCTCGACCTCGGCCTCGTCAACCTTGACGCGCGAGGCCACCTTGATGCCCATGATCTGATTCTTCAGGAGCTCTCGCTCCATGCGATCTCGGTAGGCGGCCAAGGAGCCAAAACCGTGGCTCTTGAGCGCCTCAGCGAGCTGCTCATCGCTCCAGCCGTTGGCCTGCTTGAGGCGCGTCAGCTGAGCGTCGACCTGCTCTCGCTTCGCCTCCAGACCCATGCGCTTGGCCTCGTCGACGACGAGCATGTCGTTGATCATTCCGTCGAGGATCTCCCGCTCCAGGCGCGTCCGATCCTTTGTGGACAGGGGACCCTCAGAGGTCGCCTTGTCCAGGTAGGGCGCGACCGCGAGCATGAGCTCGTGACGGGTGATGGGCTCACTGTTGACCACGGCCACGACCCCATCCAGAGGGGTGTCCGCGACCGCGGGGCTCGCCGTGAACGTGATCAGGAGTAGGCCGATGAGGAGCTTCATCATCACTCACCCGCCTTGTCGCGCCGCATCTTCTCCTGGACCTCCTCGACGGTCGCGCGCTCGGCGCGGCTCGTCTCGGGCTTCACTCGAGGCGGCTCCTTGCCGATCCTCTGAATCAGGCCGTGTCGGGTCGCCGACGGGTGGAGCCTGAGCTTCGGATCGGTGGGGATCGGCTTGCCCTTTGCGTTCGCCGGAGAGGCGACGCCCCTGCCCAGCGAGAGCGCCTTGAGCTCCTCTGGGTTGGGCAGCCTCAAGCGCGGGGTCGCCGGGCCGGGCGACTTCGGCTCCATCTCGGCGAGGACCGCGTCGTTGATCTCGATCTTCGCCTTGGCCTTGAGGCCCTCGATGAAGGTGGCGCGCTGAGCGGACTGCTTCTTGCGCATCAGGCGGTTCTGAATGTCCATCTTGACCTCATCGAACGGCTGCACCACCTCGGGGTGCTCGTTGGTGAGCTGGATCAGCGCCCAGGTCTCGTTGTCCAACTCGATGGGCTCGCTGATGG
The DNA here is from genome assembly GCA_937897815.1 of uncultured Pseudomonadota bacterium. Taxonomy (GTDB): domain Bacteria; phylum Myxococcota_A; class UBA9042; order PHBI01; family CALCNF01; genus CALCNF01. The sequence continues at coordinate 8,053 of CALCNF010000112.1, forward strand.
TGTTGATGGACTTGAGGGCGAAGGCCGCCTTGGCGCCTGCGACGTCGACTCGAACCTGGCCGAGCTCGTTCTTGCCGTCGGCGAAGAACCATCCGAGATCGCCTCGGAGGGCTTTGGTCTCGCCATCCACCGAGTGCTTCACTACGAAGTCGCCGAACACCTGGCGCCCCATATTGGGGTTCTGGGTGATCACGTCCATCATCTGCTTGCGGGCGGCGACGGACGCCTCCTGGGTACGAGACATGAGCCAGGCGGCTCGGCGGCGAGCCGGGCGGACGAAGACCTTTCCGTTGCCATCGTAGTACGCCTGGATCTCGGCCTCGGTGATCTCGCCGAGCCCACCGGTCTTGGCGTCCAGGTCGGCCAGGAGCTGTCGCGCCAGGGTCTGCTTGAGCGTCTGACGCACGATCGAGGTCGACTCCAGCCCGCGGGCGCTCGCCTCTCGGGCCAGGAGCTCCATGTCGATCAGGTGCTGCAGGAGCTTCTTTCGCTGCTCGTGGGTCGCGTAGCGGGCCTGCATCTCCCGGGGCTGACGCTCGATGTAGGAGAGGACATCGTCGACGGTGATGCTGCTTTCGCCGATGGTGGCTACGACCGTCTGTCGCTGGGCGTCGCTCGAGTCGGTCTGGGTCTGCAGGGCGCCCAGGGCGGCCGGATCGCCGGCGGCCGCGGCCTTCGCGGTCTCCGCGCGCCGTGAGGCCTCTTCTGCTCGCGCCTCGGTCACGTTGGGCTTATCGGGCTTGCACCCGGTGAGGGCGACCGACAGGGCGAGAAAGATGGTGAGGCGTCTCATGGCGAACTCCACGGGCGGACAACGGGACCCCTTAGGGGCCCGTTCTGCTAACAAAGTTCTCCAGCTCTCGCAATGATTCGCGCAGCGTGTCGAGGCCCTTGGACCACTCGGTCTGGGTCACCGCGCGGACGATCTGCATCTCGGGGGTGACCCGATATCGGTTGCCCGGCCGATTGAGGAAGCGCGTGAGGCGGCTGGGATCGAAGGGTCCGTCCGGACCGAGCCCCAGGGAGAGCTGGGCGGAGTTGTAGCCGATGGAGACGAGCCCGAGGTTGGCCGCCATTCGCTTCAGAGCCATGAGCTCTACAAGCTGAACTGCGGACTCGGGAGCGCGACCGAAGCGATCCACCGCGGTCTGATACACCTCGTAGACCTGATCGACGCTCTCGGCTCCCGCGACGTCGCGATACAGGCGCAGACGCTCGGTGGTGTCCGGGATCCAGCTCTCGGGGAGCCGGGCCTCGATCTGAACGCTGAGCTCCGGATCGATGGCCTGCCGCGCGTCCTCCTCGTCCTCCAGCTCCGCCATGGCCTCGCGGAGCATGCTCATGTAGGTGTCGTAGCCTACAGAGTCGATGTGGCCGGCCTGGTCGGCGCCGAGGATGTCTCCCGCGCCGCGAATGTCGAGGTCCTGGCTCGCGATGGAGAAGCCGCTCCCCAGCTCGGTGAAGCGCTGGATCGTGGCGATGCGCTCCTTGGCGTCTCCCTCGAGTCGCTTGGGGGCGGGCACGAGCAGGTAGCAGGTCGCGCGCACGCTCGAGCGCCCGACCCTTCCGCGGAGCTGATAGAGCTGGGCGAGCCCGAAGCGATCGGCGCGGTTGATGAGGATCGTGTTGGCGTTCGGTATGTCGAGCCCCGACTCGATGATGGTCGTGCAGACGAGGACGTTCGCCTCGCCGGTCAGAAAGCGGACCATCACCCGCTCCAGCTCACCGCTGGCCATCTGACCGTGTCCGACGGCGATCCGAGCCTCAGGGACCAGGCGTTGGATGAGCTCGGCCTTCTCGTAGATGTCCTCGATGCGGTTGTGGACAAAGAAGGCCTGCCCGCCGCGCCCAAGCTCGGCCGAGATGGCGTCCGTGATCACCTCCTCGGTGGGCTGGGCCACCAGGGTTCGGATGGCCATTCGGTCGACCGGCGGGGTCTGGATCAGGGAGATGTCTCGGATACCGGTCATCGACATGTGGAGGGTTCTTGGGATGGGGGTCGCCGTGAGGGTCAGCACATCGGCGCGCGCCCGGTGTCGCTTCAACGTCTCCTTGTGGGCGACGCCGAACCGGTGCTCCTCATCGACGATGATCAGGCCCAGGTCTTTGAAGTCGATGTCCTTGGACAGGAGGCGGTGGGTGCCGATCACGATGTCGATGCTGCCCCGCTTGAGCTGCTCGAGGACCTCCTTGCTCTCGGCGGAAGACCGGGCGCGCGTCAGGGACGCGAGAGACACCGGGAAGCCGTCCATACGACGAGCGAAGTTCATCCGGTGCTGCTCGGCCAGGACCAGGGTGGGCACGAGCACCGCGACCTGCCTGCCTCCGAGCACGGCCAACATGGCGGCGCGCATGGCGACCTCGGTCTTCCCGAAGCCCACGTCACCGCACAGGAGGCGGTCCATAGGGCGCGTCCGCTGCATGTCCTCCAGGATCTCGTCGATGGCCCGGGCCTGATCCTGAGTCTCCTGCCAGGGAAAGGCCGCCTCAAACTGGGTCATGACGGGGCCGGGACCGGGGAAGGCGAAGCCGGCTCGAGCCTCGCGCTCTGCGTAGAGCTTCACGAGGCCGTCGGCCAGGTCGCGAACCGCCTTTCGGACGCGCTTCTTTCGCTTCTCCCAGGCCTGCCCGCCCAGCTTATCGAGGCGGGGTGCATTGCCGTCCGAGTCCGTGTGCTTGGAGACGAGATGCAGCTTGTCGACGGGGACGAAGAGCTTGTTCTGATCGGCGTATTCGAGGACCAGGAAGTCCACCTCCACGGCGCCGACCGCCGTCTTGGTCAGACCCACATAGCGTCCGATCCCGTGGAGCAGGTGGACCACATAGTCGCCCTCTCGGAGCTCTTGGAAGCTCTTGAGCAGGGACTCGGGCGCGACGCTCGCCTCGCGTCTTCGCCGTCGGTGCTTCTTGCCCAACAGCTCGCTCTCGTCGAGGAGCACGAGCCCCATCTCGGGAGCCGCGAAGCCTGAGCCGGGATCGCCGACGAAGAGGTGGATCTCCGCGTCGTCCCCGCGGAGCTGGTCGACCCGGTCCAGGGTGAAGTCGCCACCCTGCCGCGCGACCTTGAGCCCGTAGTGACCCAGGAGCCCAGAGAGACGCTCCACGCCGCCCTCGGAGCGGGCGCACACGACCACGACAGCTCCCCGCTCACGCCACCGTCGAGCGCGCGCCGTGAAGGGGGCCAAGACCTCGTCGCCTCCGCCCTGGCTGGCACGCTCGATCTCCTGGCGCACCTCTCGGTGATCCTGAGCGTCGAAGCGGATCGCCTCGCCGTCATCGAGGGTCTCGATAGGCCGCATGGTCAATGAGGTGTGTCGCTCGATGCGGGCGCGCACCTCGTCGCCTGGGACAAAGAGGTCAGGGGCGGCGAACACCATCTGGCCCCCGCCGTCTCGGACGCGCGCCGCGCGGGCAGTGACGTCCGACCAGCGGTCCTCGATGGCCTCGAAGCACAGCTCAGGCTCGTCAACGATCCACAGGGCGTCGTCCGGCAGCGCGTCGTAGACCGTGCCCAGGTCCTCAAAGAAGGCTGGAAGCAGGTCCTCCATGCCGACAGCCAGGATGCCGTTCTCTACATCCTCGACCAAGGCGCGCGCGCGGCTCGAGGGGACCTCCAGCTCGTCGGCAAGCCCGAAGAGCCGCTCTCGGGCCAGGGCCACGGTCTCTTCGTCGAAGAGGACGTCGCGGACCGGTCCGATGGCGACCTCCTCGAGCTCTTTGACCGAGCGCTGTGTCGCCGGGTCGAAGAAGCGGAGGCCGTCCACCTGGTCACCCCAGAGATCGATCCGAATGGGCCTCGCGTACAGGGGCGCGAAGACGTCGACCACGCCGCCTCGCACGGCGTAGGTGCCGGGATCCTCGACCGCGCCGACCGGGTGGTAGCCGCTGCGGGCGAGGAAGCTCAAGAGACCCTGCCGATCGAGGGTGTCGCCGGCGATCACCAGCTCTACGCGATCGGCCAGGATTCGCCGGGGAACGACCCGGTCGAGGAGAGCCGCCGCCGGGATCACCACCGCTGAGATCTCCAGGCCGTGGACGAGCCGAAACAGGGTGGCCGTGCGCTCCATCACCAGCCGTCGGCTTGGGCTCATGCCGCTAAATGGGTGGTGGTTCAGGGCCCTCAGCGTCGGGACCGGCTCCAGGGTCTGCTCCGCGGATTCGAAGAAGGTCATGGCCAGCTGGAGCTCGAGGGCGCGCGCCTCGTCGGGGACCACGATCACCGGTACGCGACCGGTCGAGCGCCTCAGG
>CALCNF010000113.1 GCA_937897815.1 uncultured Pseudomonadota bacterium
CAGGCGGACATGGACACGGACGGACTTGGAGACGAGTGCGACGAGGACATCGACGGGGATGGAGCCGGCAACGACACGGACAACTGTCCAGAGACCTTTAACGCCAATCAGAACGACCTCGATGAGGACGGCGTGGGCGATGTCTGCGATCCCGATAAGGACGGGGACAACGTACTCAACGACGACGACATCTGTCCCGAGGACTTCGACACAGAGCAGTTCGATCTCGACGAGGATGGGATCGGCGACTTCTGTGACGACGACAAGGACGGCGACGGCGTCCTCGACACCATGGACAACTGTCCAGACGCCTCCAACGGCACGCAGAAAGACACCGACGACGATGGACTCGGCGACGCCTGCGATGACGACCGGGACGGCGACGGCGTGGCCGACGGCGATGACCTCTGCCCCGAGATCGCCGACGCTGGCCAGGAGGACCTCGACGCAGACGGTCTTGGAGATGCCTGTGATACGGACCTCGACGGCGACGCCATCCTGAACGAGGACGACGTCTGCCCGAGCGTGGAGGACCCCGAGCAGCTGGACGCCGATGGCGACGGAGCTGGCGACGCCTGTGACGAGGACATCGACGGGGACGACGTGCCCAATGAGGAGGACAACTGCCCGGCGGCCGCCAACCCCGAGCAGCACGACACGGACGGCGATGACGTCGGTGACGCGTGCACCGACGACATCGACGGAGACGGCGTCCTGGATGAGGACGACAACTGTCCTGCGGCCGTGAACGAAGGTCAGGCCGATCTCGATGGGGATGGAGAAGGAGACGAGTGCGACGAGGACCTGGACGGTGACGGCGTAGCCAACGCTGGCGACGACTGCCCAGCGGATCCCAGTGAGGACTGCAGCGAAGGCACGGGGACCGACACCCCCGACACCCCCGACACGCCGATCGCACCCGCGCCGAGCGGAGGCGATGACGGTGGCTGCTCAGGCTCCTCGAGCCCATGGAACGGCCTGTCCATCCTCCTCTCCATGCTCGCGCTCGCAGCTTGGCGACGTCGCGCGCGCTGGGTCGCCTAGCCCGTATCGCTCTCAGGGAGCGCCCCTCCGGGACTCACCTCTCGGCGGGGCGCCTCCACGAGGCGCAACGGCCGTTCGTGAGGCCCGCTATTCGTCGTCGCCGATCACCATCGGGTGGCTTCGAGCGACCCAGGATTGGTGATCGGAGAGCTCCAGCTGCTCGGACGAATAGGCCCAGAACATGAGGTTGGCGCCGTCGTCGATCTCCGTGTCCTCGAGCGTGTCGTGAGTCCCGGTCTTCTCCGTCGTGTGATAGAGGCCCAGATAGTGACCTATCTCGTGGGCAAGGACGTTGCCTAGATATTCGCTGACCCCGTCCCAAACCGTGGCGATGACCACGCCTGAGCGATAGCTGGGACCGAGGAACGCAGGCCCGGGGACACCTGCGGCGATCCCGAGGACGATGCCTCCACCGCCAAAATCAGCGTCCTGATAGATGGAACCCGCAAAGAAGACATTCAAAGCTCGGTTGTCCTCATCCTGACCGGTGAGCAGGAGCTTCGACAGGTCATTCGGCCAGCCCAGAGTGCTCTGGAGATCGACCAGGGACGGGTCTTCATCGATGCCGGGGACGTCATGATAGCCCGCGACCTCGACTCCGATCCCGGCGGTGGCGAGGATCGCGGTCAGCTCGTCAATCCCCTGCTGAAGCGTCTCATCTTCGGTAGCGGTCTCGGCCGTGAGGCCTCCGACGCCGGTGAAGTGGAAGCGGACCTTCAAGACACCTGTGTCCGCGACGGGCTGGGTGCGCGCCAGAATCACGACGTCACAGGTCCCCCCCAGCGGCGGGTAGGACGTCGGGGAACCCTCGATCTTGGAGATGGCCGTCTGGCGGATCTTGAAGGTCCATTCGCCGCCCTTCACGTCGATCTGAGGATCGTTGGGCACCAGAAAGGACGCCACCTTCTGCGCCGCAGTCACTCGATTGGCGCACGGGATGCAGGTCGCGTCTCCTGCCCCCTTCACCACGCTCTGAGACAGAGGCGGCGGCGTGATCACCTTCTTGAGAGTGAAGAAGACAGAGTCGAGCTCGCTCTTCACGGTCAGGAAGACGCTGGTGGTCTCCTCGGGCAGCTCCACATAGAGCTCCTCGGACTCTCCGTCCTCGCCCAGCTGCACCTCGGGGATGTGGACCTGATAAAAGAGGTCCGGGGCCTCCGGGTAGGGATCACAATCCGGCAGGCTCGCGCTCTCGACCGCGCACTCGTCGCAGCCCGCGCCGGTGAACTTCGGGTTGACGCAGACGTCACAGTTATCGCCCGTAAAGAGCGGATCCGAGCACTTGTTGCAATAGGGCCCGGTGAACGTCGGGTCAGCGCACTCGTCACACTCGACGCCCGTGTAGGTAGGATCGGAGCACTCGTCGCACTCGACACCCGTGAACTTACTGTCCGCGCACTCGTCACAGTCCGCTCCCTTGAACTTCTCCACGCAGCTTGCGCAGTCTGGAGTCGCGAAGTGTGGGTCGGCGCAGGCCTCGCAGGACTCTCCGGTGAACTCGGGCAGGCACGCCTCGCACTCCGGACCCTCGAATCGCGGGTTCGAGCAGTGGTCACAAAGCGGTCCCACCCAGGTCGGCTCGCAGACCTCACACTCGGGCGCAGCGAAGTGGGGATCTGCGCAGCCCTCGCAGCCCTCGCCCCCGAACGGGGGTGCGCAGACACACGCTCGAGCCTCGAGATCGCACATCTCCCGGGCAGCGCAAGCCACGCCGCAGGCACCGCAATGGGCGTCGCCTGCGACCGAACACGCTTCATCGCTGGGATAGTCATCTTCCCCATTGGGCACACCATCACCGTCGAAGTCCTGGGCAGCGCAAGCCGGAAGCTCGGGATCGCAGGGTGGGGGCGTTTCGTCCGCGCACGCGGCGAGGAGCAACCCTAGGAGGATCAGGAGGGGCGTGTGCTTCATAGAGCTGATTGTCCGGGAGGAACGGCTTCCGGGCAAGCCACCTACCGTGCCTGGGCCCAGCGAAGCAGCTGCGCGTCCAGATCCTCTCCCGTCGGGTCCAGGTGAAGAAGCTCGTGGTCTCGACTCGTCTGACCGCGAAACCAGGTGAGCTGCCGCTTCGCGTAGCGACGGTGTCCAGCGGCCACCCGCTCGGCCAACATCGAGCCTGGGAGCTTGTGTTGAACATGGGCCACGACCTCACGGTAGCCCAGGGCGCTCAGACCGGGGCTCGTGGGCGAGATCCCCCGCTGCATCAAGCTTCGAACCTCGGCGACCCAACCGGCCTGAACCATCTGGGACGCTCGCTTCTCGATGCGCCGATTCAGGAGCTCTTTGTCGGGCCAGAGCCCGACGACTCGCGCATCGTAGCGTGGCTCAGCGAACTCGTGCTCCTCCTGCCACGCGCTCAACGGACGTCCCGTCTGCAAGTAGACCTCGAGCGCCCGGCCGATACGCTGCCGGTCCCGTGGCGCGATTCGGTTCGCGGCTGAAGGGTCATGAAGGGCGAGCTCAGCGTGCAGCGCCTCAGGCCCCAGCTCCTCGATTCGGCCACGAACCTGGGCGCGAATCGCTTCAGAGATCTCAGGGACCTCCATCAGACCGAAGACCAGAGCGCGCACGTACAGCCCCGTGCCGCCGACGACCAGGGGCACGCGGCCGCGCTCGGTGATCGATACGATGGCCTCGACGGCTGACTCGCGCCAGCGAGCCGCGTCCATGGTCTCCGAAGGGTCCGCGATGTCGATGAGGTGGTGAGGTACGCGCTCCTGCTCCTCCACTGTAGGCTTAGCGGAGCCGATATCGAGCCCGCGATAGACCTGCACGGCGTCCGCGCTGATGATCTCGGCGCCTATCTGCTCGGCCAGTGTCATGGCGGCCGCGCTCTTACCAGCGGCCGTCGGTCCGACGATGAACCACAAGGGCGTCAGCTGCGTCATGATCAGGTCCGGTGCAGCCGACGGGCCAAATCAGTGAAGGGGATCGTCACCGAGACCGGACGTCCGTGGGGACAATTCGCGCCGAGATCGGCGTCATCCATCGACTCGAGGAGGGCCCGGATTTCCTGCTCATTGAGCGCGTCACCCGCGCGAATCACGCTGTGGCAGGCCATGGTGGAGAACAGGAGGTCCATTCGAGCCTCGGCCACCGTCGTCGTACCCAGCTCTGCCAGCTCCGCTACCACGTCTCGAAGGAGACGCTCCACGTTCGCCGCTGCCAACACCGCCGGGACCGCCATCACCTGCCAGGTGGTACCGCCGAAGGGCTCAAAGTCGAAGCCGAGCCGCTCGATGAGCGCTCCATGAGCCCTGGCCGCCGCGTCCTCTCGGGCCGTCAGATCGAGCTGCAGCGGGAGCAGGAGCTGCTGCTTCGCGAGTCGACTGGTGCAATAGCCCGACTTGATGCGCTCGTACCCCACGCGCTCGTGCGCAGCGTGCTGGTCGATCACATGAAGCCCGTCGGCTCCCTCGCACACGAGGTACGTCTTGTCGGCCTGTCCCAGGACCTTCATTCGGCTGAAGAATCGTGGTTTGCCCGCGGGGGTCAGCGTGTCGACCTCCAGCTCCGGCGCCACGCTGGAGACGGGGGCAGCAGCCGCTGCTACAGCGGAACGATCCGAGAAGGCGGAGTCGCGAAGAGTGACAGCCGAGCTCGATCCTGAGGCCCCCTGCGGAGCGTAGAACGGGGTCCCGCGCTCGGCCCAGGGCGTCGACGCCAGGGTCGTTCGGCACGCGCCGACGATGGCCTCGTGCACGAGCCCTCGCTCCAGGAAGCGGACCTCCGCCTTCGCTGGATGGACGTTCACGTCCACCGTGTCTGGCGGGACGTGAACGTAGAGCACAGCGTAAGGGTACCGTCCCCGCTCGAGGAGATTGCCGTAGCTGGAGACGACCGCGTGGTTGATCACCCGATCCTTCACCGCGCGACCGTTGACGAAGGTGTGCACCCCGCTCTGGTTCGTTCGCGTGAAGGTCGGCTCCGAGATAAACCCCCGGATCTGAATCGGCTCGTCGAGCCAGACCTCCCAGAGGTGATCGGTGACGCGTCCGCCAAGCACCTGGTGGATGCGGTGCTTCAGGGAGGGCGCTGGCGGGAGATCCTGACTTGTTCGGCCATTATGGGTGAGCTTGAAGTGGACGTGGGGATATCCGAGCGCCGAGGCCGTGATGTAGCCGTTGATGTGGCTCATCTCGGTCGCGGTTCGCTTCAGGAACTTCAAACGGGCGGGGACGCTGTCGAAGAGGTCCCGCACCTCGATCTTTGTTCCCACGGGAGCTCCCGCGTCCCGAACGGACTCCACGGCTCCATGATCGACGCTGATCTCTGTGGCGGCGTCCTCATCGGTGATCCTCGTGACCAGGCGAAAGCGGCTCACAGATGCGATGGACGGGAGGGCCTCCCCACGAAAACCCAGGGTCGCGATGGCGCCCAGATCGTCCGCCGTTCGGACCTTGCTGGTCGCGTGGCGCTCGAGGGCCAAGGTCGCGTCCTCTCGGCTCATTCCATGACCATCATCCACAACGCGGACCAGGCGCTTCCCCCCCTCCTCAACGTCCACGAAGACCCGAGTCGCCTCCGCATCCAGGGCGTTCTCTACCAGCTCTTTGACCACCGAGGCCGGGCGCTCCACGACCTCACCAGCGGCGATCTGATTCGCAAGGACGTCGGGTAGAACCGCGACCGGTCTGCGGCCGCTCAACCCTTCACCAGGCGAAGATGGGGGCCTCCCTTGGTCGTCGAGTCATCGGGAGGCTCAGGCTCATCCGACGCGTCGGGCGCGACTTCGCTGACCACCTCATCGCTCGCCCCTCCATCGATCACCGCGAAGCCCTTCGCGCGCTCGGGCGCGGGCGCCTCGACGCCTGTCTTGAGGTGCTGAACGGACGCGAAGAGGGGATCCATCTCCTTGGGCATGTCGTCAGGCCACAAGGCGCCCTGATGATCGTAATCAGGCAGCGTCAGCGCAAAGATAGAGCTCCAGGGAAGCCAACAGCCAAAGTCCCGCCCACCAAAGGACAGCACGGCGTAGACCCCCTCATCGTCGATCTCGAGCGAGGGCAGGTTGAACCCGTAGGCGATGTTCAGGCGCAAGACCGGGTCCTCGGTCAGATAGCCGGGGACCTGAACGCCCTCACGTCGTGGATCAAGGTGCACCATGACCTGCCCCTCATCGAGGAGTCGGAGCATCTCGGTCTGCTTATTCATGGGGGCAGCGGTCATGACCAACCGCGTAGCACGTGGGCGGCGGGCAAGGCAACGCTCATGGGCCCACCCGGCGCGCAGAGGCGCGCTCAGGGTCGCGCGAGCACCCTGTCCAGCCGCAGTCGCGCCTCAATCGCGTCGCGCCGCGCCTCAAGGAGCCGAAGCTGGGCGCTCACACGCGTGAGCGCGAGGCGAAGGACCCGCTTGGGCTCGAGTCCACGCTCGCTCGACTGCGCCTCACCGACCGCGCGAGCCTCTTCGATAGCGGGCACCAGGGTGCGCTTGGCTTCGCTGTAGCGATCGACGGCGCTGCTCAGGCGCTGAAGGGCCTCCGTGACCTGACCCGCGATGGCGAGAATCGCGGCGCGCTCCTCTTGTCGTCGCACCTCAAGGTCAGCTCGTCGTGCGGCCACCTCATCGGCGAACCAGCGCTCTACAGGAATATCGACGCCCAGGGCGAAGCCCCAACTCATGGAGTCCGCCTTGGGTCGTATCTCGTGGGAAGCCTGGGCGAAGCTCAGCCACGGGATCTGTCGAAGGCGCTCGGTCCACACATCCGCGTGCGCCTGGGACAGGCGAGCGGCCCGCTCTCGGGTCTCGGGTCGGTTCTTCAGGGCCAACTCAAGGACACCCTCGTAATCAGGCGCCGGAGCCAGAGGTTCGTCCACGCCCCCGGGACTGCCTGCGAGATCCCACTGAGTGTTCGGGCTCAAGGAGAGCAGCTGAGTCCACGCTGCGCGAAGCTCGCCCAGCTCCGCGCGGGCCTCGGCCAGCTCATCGGTGGCCTCGACAGCTCCGAGACGAGCCAGGTTGATCTCCAGGCTCGTCGCGGCGCCCTGACTCCCGGCCGCATCGAGCCGGAGACGGGCCCCCTCGAGGAGCGAAGCGCGCTCCTGAAGGAGCTCAAGGCGGCGGGCGCCCAGGATCAGCGCGCTGTGCAGCGTACGGGCCTGCTCTCGAACCGCGAGACCCAAGCGCTCCGCCTGGGCCTCCTCAACGACGACCTCCTCCGAGGCCCGGGTTCGCTGGGTCGCCACCAGGGCGGGGAATTGGGGCCTGAGCCGCAGGCCTACGTCCAGCTCTCGATCACCGTCAACGAGCTCATCCAGCTTCAGCTCAGTGACCCTGAGCTCGACCGCCGGGGCCATGGTGAGGGCGTCCGCGTGGGTCCGCGCCGAGGCGACGCGCGCGCGGGCGACTCGGGACTCCGGGTGGAGCTCCAGGGCGCGCCGAGCGGCCTCCTGCGCCGTGAGCGTCAGAGGCGCCGAGGGCTCAGCCTCGCTCGGGGTGACGTCCTCACGCTCCGCCTGGACAGCCCGCCAGACCTCCATGGCGTGGGTCTCGGTCACGGTCTGCGGCGTGTAACAGCCGGTCAGGCCCACCAGGACGGCGTAAAGCGCGAGCGGTCTCATCGTGTCGGTCGACTTCGCTCGGCCCACTTGGGCGTCTTGGAGCCACGGTCGAACGTAACGACAATGCGACCGGGAGTGGGAGACACCGCGAGGCCCTCCGGCTTGAGGTCTCGAAACTCTTCAAGACGCCTGGCCATCACGGGGCTCTTGCCTTCCGGGGCTGCGGCCCACCACAGTGAGCCGTCCTGCCGGTTCGGATCTCCCTCGGAAGCCGTAGCCGCGAACATGAGCGAGCCATCGGGGAGGCTCAAGAGCTCTGAGATCCCACCGGGGACGAGCGCATCATCCGCGTGGAGCTTCACCGAAACCCGGTTCCAGAGGCTCAGACCTGCGTCCTGTGTGGAGCCTCCAGCGAGCAGGACAGCGGGCCGCTCCAGCCTCCAGACCAGGGCATTGCCATCCTTATCCAGAGGCGCCTTCAGTCCGAGAAGCAAGCCCTCCTTGAAGGTGGTCATGCCCTCAATGTCCAGGTTCTCAAGGCTGGTGATACCGAGGCCGCTGAGCTCGTCATGGCTCAGGCCCTCAAGAACTCCGTAGAGATCGACCGATTCGGCGAGATGGTAGCCGGA
>CALCNF010000114.1 GCA_937897815.1 uncultured Pseudomonadota bacterium
CCCTGGGTGCCACCGCAGCCGCCTGAGCCGCCGCCGCCGCCGCCGCCGCCGTGGGCGTGCTCGTTGGGCCAGGAGTTGGTCTCCATGCCGCCGCCGCCGCCGCCGCCACCGCCGCCGCCGCCGCCGTTCGCGCCGAGGTCTCCATCGAGACCGTGGGAGGGCCACCAGTTGCCCAACCCGTCAATGCTCCCCATTCCAGCGCCACCGTCACCGTCCGCGCCTTTGGTCCCATCATCACCGAAGGCACCGAGACCGCCGGCCTGCTTCGTGGAGCCGGCCGGGCCGCCCGCTGCACCGGCGAAGCCCGGATCGCCAGACGTAGCAAAGACCTCGTCATCCCAGAAAGGATCGTCTCCCCAGCCACCGCTGCCACCAGGTCCACCGCTCGCGTCGACCCCACCGCCGCACAGGGCCGCGCCTCCGAGACCTCCGTTGACCGTGACCGAGGGGTTCCACCAGTTCTCTGTGCCGCCCGTCTCGCCGAGACCACCATCGACACCCGCGAATCCATCGAGGCCATCCAGACCGTCCAGACCAAGCCCACCGTCCCCGGGCTCAAAGATATTGTCGCTGATCTCGAGCACCGCGCCGCTGTTTCGCACCCACATCGCCTGCACGACGCCGCCCGCGACAGGGTTGTTGGCGGTTCGGATCGTGAGCCCGGTGACCCGGGTCGGCTCCACGATCATGTCTGCGGAGACCGCTCGGATCGCTCCCGAGGGGCTGGGGGCGTCGCTCAGGACGATCGTGCTGTGGAGGGTAGCGTCGCGCGTCCAACCCTCAGCCTCATACCCGCCAGCCACGTGGATACCCGACACCAGGGTGAGCATCCCTTTGTAGGTTCCAGCCGCCACGAGCACCATGCTCCGGCCGTTCTCATTCGAGGCGAAATCCAGGGCCGCGTGAATGGACTGAAAGGGATAGTCGCGCGTGCCCTCGGTGTTGTTCAGGTCGATTCCCCCGGGCTCGACGAACACCGCCTGCTCAAGATCACCGTCGAGTCCATCACAGTTCAGGTCCTCGTAGCCCGGGTCTGGAAGGTCCAGGCCATCCCCGGGCGCACAGGCGTACTCACAGCCGTTTTCGGGCGAGCCGTCCAGGTCGATCCAGCCAGGCTCGCAGCCTCCCATAACGCATTGTCCAAGGACGCAGGTGGGTACGGCGTTCTCAAACTCGCAGGGGCTCCCGCACTCGCCGCAGTGGAGCGGGTCGGTCTGGGTGTCGACGCTCGAGGCGCACAGACATGAGCCGCTGTTCGGGTAACACTGCTTGCCCAGGGTAAAGCCTCCCTCGTCCGCCATCTCCATGCAGGAGAAGTCGTCGGGGCAGTCCACGTCCTGGGTGCAGGCGTCGAGACACATGGAGTCTTCTCCGATGAGCGCGCACAGCGCTCCCGGCACCCCACACCCCTGGAACGTCCAGGGGTTAAAGCAGGGCTTCTCGCACCCCACTTTCGTCAGGGGCACGCACAGAAAGACCACGGGGCCGTAAGCGGGCTTGTTTTGGCACAGGTAGCCGTCCGGACAGTCCTGTTGGCAGAGCTGGGTACAAAACCCCGTGTCTCCATCGTCGGGCTGCAGACAGTAACCGGAGTGACACTCCTCATCGCTCAGACACGGCCACCCGAACCCATAGGTCGAGGGGCCGACGTCCTGGACGGAGGCGCTCGATCCATCGGCATCCCCGCCCAGCTCCGCGTCACTGGGCTGGGGGACCAGCGCGTCGAGCGGCGCCACGTCACCAAACACACCGCCGGCCACGTCTGCGCCGGTGGAGTCGGTGCCTTCGACTCCCGATGCGCAAGACGCGAGCATAAATGCCCCGCACAGCAGGAGCCCTAAGGGCCATGGTTGGTGGAACTTCAAACGGTCCTCTGGTTCGAACGGGCCGGATTATAACAGAGACGGCGCGACAGAATGCGAGCGTTGATTGACGATTCCCTAAATCCCGGAGCAGGCTGGGGCGCAGCCGTGTACCCTGAACCGGAGTTCCCATGAAGCTCTCAACCTGGACGTTCGTAACGCTCCTGCTCGCCTCGCTCTTGCTGACGGAGCGTGCGGAAGCGAAAAACCTGCAGGGCCACCTCGGCCTGGGACTGGAGCAATCCATCAGCGGAATCTCAGGGATGACGGTCCGCTACTGGTCCGGAGATCGCGTCGGAATTCACGCGACATTGGGAGGCGGTCTTTCCGCCGGAGTCGGAGAGAACCAGGACCAGGTCGGCTCAAGCCTCGGGCTCAGCGCGGGCATGGTCTACAACGTCGCGCGCTCTCTGCACGCGAACCTGGGCGTGGGCGTCCGCGCGGCCATCGCGATGCGAAATGAGGCCCTCCGAAACGCCCTGAGCAGCTCGACGGGGGACACGCGGGAAGGAGACGACCTTCAGTTCAACATCGAGCTCCCCATCGTGATCGAGTACTTCCTGAGCGAGTCCTTCTCAGTCAGCGTCTCGACCGGGATCCTGCTCGCCTTCATTCCCGAGGAGGGCGCCGTCGTGACGCCCAAGGGCAACGGCAGCGAGTCCGTCCCGAAGACCATCGGGGTCGGAATCGGCGCGGGCTCCATCACCGGCTCTCTTGGCGCCGTCTACTACTTCTAGCGCCTTCGTCGACCTAGAGACCGAAGAAGACGTAGGCGGCCCCGCCGAGAACCACCGCGGCGAGGACCAGCCAAGGCAGCTTGCTCTGCGAGGCGCGCGCTTCGTTTACGGTGTACGACTCCAATGAGATGGAGTCCTCGGTGACCGACAGCCTGCCCTCCAGCATGGTCGAGAGCGTCATGGGAGACGAGGCCGACTCCATCGAGTCGACCGTGGGCGTGCGAGCCTCGGAGCTGGGTACGGCGCTCCCCTGCGCTCCCTGATCGTCGAGCGTGTCCCAAAAGCGTCCGAGGTCATGGCGGGCTCGATCGATCTCCTCGAAGGCTCTGGGGTCGAGGGGGGCCTCGGACCCGGACCCGGGCTGGACCCCTTGATGACTTCCACGCAGGACGTCGAGCTCCCGGGCGATCAGAGCCTCTAGCCCCGCTCCCGCTCCTGGCGCGGGCTCCGCATCGAGCAGCCCTTGGACGCGGGCGGCCAGATCATCCCGGGTCACCTGGTCCCCCTGTTCAAACAGGTAACGCGCCAGCCGATCCCCGAACTCACGGGCCGTGGTGACCCGAGCCCCGGAGACGGGCTCTAGAGCGCTTCCGATCAGACCCTCCAGCTCTTCGCTGACGTCGTCACGGAGCCCCTGGAGGGAGGGCACTTCTCCCCGCCGTACGCGGGCGATGGTGTCCTCTTCGCTTGTCCCGAGAAAGAGCCTTCTGCCGGCCAGCATCTCCCACAGACACACCCCTACAGCGAAGAGATCAGCGCGCTGATCCGCGGGCGCTCCGTCGAGCACCTCGGGGGCCAGGTAGGCATAGCGACCGCGGACGGTCCCAGGTCGAGAGACGCGGGCGTGTGTCAGCGCTCGAGCGAGCCCGAAGTCCGTGATCTTCACCTGACCATCGCGTGACAGCAGGACATTGGGAGGGCTCAGATCCCGATGGACGATTCCAAGACGCTGACCGTCATCGAGCGTTCGGCTGTGCGCGTAGGCCAGGCCGTGACAGACCTCGATGCCGATGAAGCAGGCCAGCGGCACCGTCAGGGGCTCCCCGGACTCCACAACACGCTGCATGATGCCTCTGAGGTTGAGGCCGTCGATGAGCTCCATGACCAGGTAGTGTGCCTCCCCGTCGGTGCCCGCGTCATAGGTGTGGACGATGTTGGCATGATCGAGACGCATGGCGAGACGCGCCTCATCGACGAACATCTGGACGAAGCCCCGATCGCGAGAGAGGGCCGGGAGCAGGCGCTTCACGGCCACGGGACGCGCGTGTCCAGAGGCGGTGCGCGCTACCGCCCGGAACACCTCGGCCATTCCGCCGGTGGCGATCCGTTCGATGAGCTCGTACCGCTCGGTCGGTTCTGTCGCCTCTCTTCGTCGACTCACGGCAGGTCTCCGGCGCTCGCAACGGGAATCCTAACCCGCTTACCTCGTTTGCACACGTGATGGACGCGTGGGGCGTGAATCGGAGCTCAGGATCGGCGCGATCGCTGGTTCGAGCCCAATCAGGTCGCACACGATCACCGGAAAGTCGGCGGGAAGCGCTTGCGCCCGATCGCCCGGGCAGGTACGAACCTTGGGTGTCGTTTCTAATCCCGCTTGTTACGACCATGATGCTCGGCCAGGCCCCTATCGATCCTGGCGCGAGACACGTGGAGTTCGACCTTCTGTACACCACGCAGATCTCGTTTGCGCAGGACGGCGTGCCTGTCGTGTCCGTCGGTCTGATGGAGGGACAAGAGGAGATCGCTGTCACGGCGCCATCAGGCCTGCGTGTTCGACTCTCAGGGGCAGCCGATAGCGAAGTCCTCTTGCCGCCGAACGCGACGTTGACGACTCGCGTCGAGAAGGCCGTCCCTGGCAAGAGCCGCTGGAGAGTGGTGCTTGAGGGCGTCTCCGGTGGTGACTTCAAGGCGCTGAAGTTCGCACGCGAACGCTGGAAGAAGCGAAAGCTGGACTTCGAGTCCATTCAGTTGGGCGGCGTCGTCGGCTATCCGGGTCGACTGCTCGACAACCGCGTCACGCGCTTTCTTGAGAAGAAACACTACGACACGCGAGATGAGGCGAAGGCTCGCGTGGCCGAGATCACCGAGCAGTTCGAGATGCACGACGATCCTCCAGGGCTCTTCAAGGAGCCCATGAAGCGGCCCTCAGGAATCCTGGTCGCGACCGAGGAGGGCTCCAAGCTCGAGCTTCGTCAGCACGGTATGCTCACCATGGAGGCGAGAGACGGAGGGGTGATTCAGGTCAAGCGCGTCGAGTACGGGCGCGGGTACCGACACCATAACTTCCAGGACCGCACCTACCACGGCTCTATCGTGGTCACTCTGGATACGGAGGCGAAGCTCACGGCGCTCAATCGCGTCAATGGAGAGCTGCTCCTGCGAGGCCTGGTGCCTGCCGAGATCTTCCCCTCGGCTCATGAAGAGGCGCTGAAGGCGCAGGCGACCACGGCCCGCGGAGAGCTGCTCGCCAAGCTGGGCGTTCGTCATCTCGCGGATCCCTACCTCGTCTGCTCGACCCAGCACTGCCAGGTCTACAGCGGAAAAGACCGAGAGCACGACACGACGAACAAGGCGGTCGCAGACACCCACGGGCTCATGCTCTTCGCCAAGGATGATCACCTCGTCGACAGCGTCTATTCCGCCTCATGTGGCGGGCACTCAGAGCACAACGAGAACGTGTGGGAGGGCCTCCCGAAGGCGCCGCTGCGCGGTGTCGCTGACGCACCTTCACTGAAGGGCTACTGGAAGAAGGGGGCCGTGCCGAGCGACGAGCAACTGGAGCGCTTCATCGACAAGCCTCCGTGGACCTTTTGTGGCAACACGAGCAAGGGAACCAAGGTCTTCCG
>CALCNF010000115.1 GCA_937897815.1 uncultured Pseudomonadota bacterium
AACAGAGGGTCGACGGCCTCCGCTCCGGTGCTCGCCGCTCGTGGGAGCCAGAAAGTGGCCTCTGTTGAAGCGATTAGAGACGTCAGCATGGAACCTCCTCGATCTCAGGGCGCGAGCGCCACATGAATCCGAGCCAGCTGCCGAGCATCAGCACCGTAGCGGCGCCTCCAAGGCGCATGAGCTTCCAGGCGACGGGCACGTACGATTGGGAGTGGGGGTCGTAGCTGAAGCAGCTCATCCAGATGAAGTCTGCGAAGGACCCGAGCTCCCCTCGCGACGCGCCGACCAGGGCGAAGCGCACGTCACGAGGCTCGGGTCGGACGCCACCCAGGTAACTCGCGATGGTCCCATCTGGACTCAGGACGACGGCGACGGCGGGGTGGGCCCACTGATCGCTCCCCTCTACCGGACGGATCTCGATCCCACTCGCCCTGGCCCTCTTGAGCGCCTCTTCCGCGTTTCCTACACCCAGCAACCAGGCGGCCTCATCGTCGGAGTCCAGGCCGAGCAGGCTGACCCGGTCGGCGGCGGACTCAGGTGTGTCTTCCGGGTCGAAGCTCAAGCTCACGAGGTTGAAGTCTTCGCCCGCCTCAAGTCCCCACGCCGGGAGGTCTCGCGCTATCATCCGCAGCTGGAGATCGCAGACCCCCCGGCACTTGAAGTAGTTGAAGGTGAGCAGCGTGGGCTTGCCTGCGATCAGCCGCTCGCTCAACAGGTACCGCCCGTCCGCGCCCTCGAGCTCGAGCTCCAGGTCCAGCGTCTGCCCTGAGCGGTCGTCCACGCGAACTCCCTCCAGCGCCTCGGGGCGCTCCGGCGCCGCTAGGGAGGAGGGCGGCGAAAACCAGGCTGCGCTGACTATGAGCATCGCCGTGGCGCCCATGATTCTGATGGCATGCTTCATAGCTCATCTCCATTGGGCGCCCACCCCGCCAGCCGCTCCGGGCTCGCAAGGAGCAAGTCCATGGCGTCATCGATGGGCACTCGGCACAGGTCCGCGCCGGGGGCGCACTCGCCGCTGGTCAGGATGCGCTCATCGGCGAGGCGACGCTCCTCCAGGTGGTCCCAGGGTGTCTTCCATTGCACCTCCGCGACGCGGTCGCGGACGCCATGCTCGTAGCTTCGGTGCAGACCTACGACCAGCAACATCAACACAAGCATCGCGACCAGCGCGAAGAGGCTGAGTTGCTCAATTTGTGGCTCGTCGGGCTCAGTCATTTGCAATCCTCTACGGGCACTGTACAGGCGCTGTGGGGATATTGCATAGATTTGTATAGAATTTGAACAGATATTGTAACGAGACGCGGATTTGCCTCATTGAAGGCCGCGCATTGCAGCGTTTAGCTCCGGCAATGAGAGTGCCTGACCGGGCGGATGCGCGGACGAGATCGCCTAAAAAGGGTCGCAAAACCTATGCAGACGAGATCGCTAGGGGCCACAGCCGTCCGGAAGATCAGCGCGCTAGGACGCTCCATGAGGAACGTAGACGCGCGCCCAGGCTCGTGACTCCGCTCTTCGCAGATTCAGCCTGTCGCTGGAGCCAAGAGGTGCCCGTCCCTTGCAGGCCGAAGAGGTCGGCCAGGCTCGCGCACGTACCTCGGGACCTGGGAGGAAGATCCAGGGTCGCTCCACCGCGACCCTCAGGATCCGCAACCAGGCTCGGGTACAGGGCGCCTTCGACGGCGAACAGGTTCGATCCGTCGAGCGCGTGGGCCTTCGCCGGGAGCAGCACCCAGGGGCGTGCACGGAAGATAAGACTCCCGTTATCGCTTCGCTGGATTCGGCCCAAGCGACGGGTGGGTACGCCCTCGAGAGCTTTGCCGGCGAACGCCAGTACGCCACGATCGGACGCCTGCTCTCCTCGGGCGCCTCGGGCCAGGTCCCAGGCCATGACCGTTCCGAACACCATCATGCGCGCGCAGTACGCAGACACGACGACCGAGAACAGCACGATGGCGAGGGCCAGGGGAATCCCGAGCCAGGGTGAGATCGCGCACGCCGTGATGAGCGCGGCGATCACCGCGAGGCGCGCCGCCTTTAAGAAGGGATCGATCGGCGAGAAGGGGTTGAGCATGATCATGACGTTGAAGGTCTGAGAGACCAGCCAAACCACGGCGAAGATCACGGTCGTTAGCACGGCCAGCAGGCCTGTTCCCAGCCAGTCGGCCAGCCCCGAGCTGGGCAGCGCGGCCGCCGTCTCACCCGCCGCGTGTGCGGTGGGGATGAGGACCTCAAGCGCGCTCTGGGCGAGCGCCGTCGCGGGCGCGCCCAGGGGCTCGACGACCCACGAGAGGCTGGCGGCGAGCGCGATGACACCGGAGCCGTTGTTCAAGAGGACCTCAGCTCCATCCGCGACCTGCTTCAGGGGGCCCGCGACGCTTCCGAGGACGTCCTTCGTGGCGACGAGCAGGGCCAAAGAGGCCATGGTCGCGATGAACCACCAGGACGCGTACCAGTGGGACTCGGGGTGCTCAGCGGTCGCCTGAACCCAGAGCCCGACGGCCGCGAGACCCACGGCCGGGCTCATGGCGACCCCAAGGATCTTTCCCATCTCGATGGCGACGGTCTCTCCGAGCTTGGCGTCGGCCATGACCTGGGCTTCAGACGGTCGCTGCTGTGACGGCTCCTCGACGGCCTCTCCAGGTGTCTCCGCGGTCGGCTGCTGAGCTGAAGCGTAGGCCCATGGACCCAGGAGCGTGAGCCCGAACAGGCCCGCTAGTAGAGTCGATTGAATCACTCGAATCACGGATTACTCCTGGTCACCTGTGCTGCCGATCCCGCCGCCATCACCCGAGGCACATACCCCCCAGATCCCGGAGGCCCGCGAGGGGGCTAGCATCCCGGGTTCGTCAGGGTGCAGGTGTTCTCGCAGCCGTCTCCGTTCGTGTCGTTCGCGTCGTCGCAGGTCTCAAGCGCGTCGGTGACCCCATTGCCGCAGGTGGCGAGCGGGGGGCAGCAGGTCGCGATGGTGTCCTTCTCATTGCATCCATAAGACGCGGTACACCACGGGTTCGATGAGCCATACCAGCAGTTGAAGCTCTGATCGTCACCCGCGGCCCCACTGAAGGTCTGGTGTCCGGCGCCAGAGCTGCCGCCGCCGCCGCGACACTGAATGGCGCCCACGAAGATCTTGCCGGGGTTGTACGACCAACCGTCATTGTAGGAATTGAACTCCTTGAGCGTGCACAGGTGCCAACCGGCCGGGCAGTCGTTGTTCTTGTCCTGTTCGCACGAGCTCGGATTGTCGCACAAGACGATCTTCCCGCTGGGCGCTTCGGAGACCTTTTGGCCTCCCTGGCAGTCGCCGCCGGACTCCTGACACAGCGTGCTGCATCCATCGGCGTTGTTGTCGTTCCCGTCGTCGCACTCCTCGCCCGGGTCGGTCACGCCGTCTCCGCAGCACGACTGGGGGGTCGTGACGCAACCCTGGTCGGGCTCACAGGAGTCGGCCGTGCAGGCGTCGCCGTCATCGCAGACCACGTCGGCCTCGCCCGAGCACTCTCCTTCACTGCACGCAGACTCGGAGGTGCAAGCGTCATCGTCATCGCAGGGCGTCTCGTTAAAGGAAGTGGAGCACCCGTCGAGGGGATCACAGAAGTCGTCGGTGCAGACGTCGCCGTCGTCGCACGCGAGCGGCTCGGAGCCCAGGCACGCGCCCTCGACGCACACGTCCACCAGCGTGCACAGGTCCTCGTCATCGCAGGGGGCCGCGTTGTCGTTGTGCATACAGCCCAGCTCGACGTCGCAGCCGTCGTCAGTGCAGAGGTTGCCGTCGTCGCAGTCCAGGGACTCGGTGCCGACGCACTGGCCTTCGGAGCACACAGAGGCGGTCGTGCAGATGTTCCCGTCGTCGCAGGGCTGAGCGTTGTACTCAAACACACATCCTACGTTCGGGTCGCAGAGATCCGTCGTGCACGGGTTGCCGTCGTCGCAGGCGAGCTGAAGGTCGCCAGACTCGCAGGCCCCGTCTAGACACTGGTCGCCCAGGGTGCACACGCTCCCGTCGTCACAAGACGCCTCGTTGTTCGTGACCACACAGCCGGTCGTCGGGTCGCATCCGTTGTCGGTACAGGGATTGTTGTCAGCGCAGAGGGTGCCCTCGGTCGCCACGCAGGCCCCGCCCTGGCACACCGATGCGTCGGTGCAGGCGTTGCCATCGTCACAGGGGTTTTCATTGGCTTCGAATACGCAGTCGCCGTCCTCGCACAGCTCGTCGGTACATGGGTTGCCATCGTCGCAGCTCAAGACGATCCCGCTGACGCACGATCCGTCGACACAGCTGTCGTTCACCGTGCAGGCGTCGCCGTCATCGCAGGCGGCGTCGACCGGCGTGTTGGAGCAGCCTCCGTCGGGCAGGCAGGAGTCGATGGTGCATGGGTTCTGGTCGTCGCACTCCAGGGAGCCATTTCCGATGCAGGCGCCCTCCACACACGTGTCTCCGACCGTGCACTCGTTGAGGTCATCACACGCGTCGTCGTTGGCGATGAACAGGCAGCCCTGCTGCTCGTCGCAGGCGTCGGTCGTGCAGGGGTTTCCGTCGTCGCACAGGAGCGTCGCGGCGCCCGACTGACAGGCCCCCGCGCCGCACTGGTCACCCAGGGTGCAGACGTCTCCGTCATCACACGGCAGGCTGTTGTTCGTCTGGACGCAGCCCTGCTCGGGATCGCACCCGTCGGTGGTGCAGGCGTTGTCGTCGTCACAGTTCGTGGCCTCGGTGCCCAGGCACGCGCCGTCGTAGCACTCCGAGACGCTCGTGCAGGGGTTCTGGTCGTCGCACCCGCCAAAGTTGGGCAGGAAGACGCACCCGGCCTGGTCGTCACAAGCGTCGTCGGTGCAGCCGTTCCCGTCATCGCAGACCACAGCGTTGCCGCCTGGCTGGCAGGCGCCCTCGGCGCAGGCGTCGCCCTGGGTGCAGACGTCGCCGTCGTCGCACGGGAGGTCGTTGGGCGTGAAGACGCAGCCCACCTCAAGATCACAGGAGTCGGTGGTGCATGGGTTCTGGTCATCGCAGCTCGCGGACTCGGTCGCCATGCATGCGCCCCCGGAGCAGGTGTCGCCCACCGCGCAGGGGTTTCCGTCGTCGCAGGCTTCGGTCGTTGGCTCATGGAGGCAGCCGCTGTCTCCGCAGGAGTCGATCGTGCAGGGATTGCCGTCATCACACTCCAGGGTGACGCTCGCCACGCACGCGCCCTCATCACAGACGTCGCCCACGGTGCAGGGGTCCCCGTCGTCGCAGATCCCCGGAGCCGGGTCGCTCGTGCAGCCACCCGCCCCATCGCAGTCGTTCTTCGTGCAGGGGTTATCGTCGTCACAGTTCACGGGTGTGCCCACGCACTGGCCCGCCTCGCAGTGATCCGCCGCCGTGCAGGGGTCGCCATCGAGGCACTCCCCGCCGTCGATGGGCTCGTGGAGACACGCTCCGGCTCCATCACAGGCGTCGACGGTGCAGGGGTTACCGTCATCGCACGTGGCCTCGTCGACCACGCCGTCACAGTCGTCGTCCACTCCGTTGCAGGACTCCTCGGCTGGGACCTGCGCGTTGCAGGCCTGCAGACCATCGGGGGCGCAGACCCGCGCCCCTTCGCATGCGCCGAACTCGTTCTCGATGACGCACGAGGTCGAGGCCCCGCTGTCGATGGCCAGCTGGGAGCACTCGCAAACGCCGGCCTCGGCGACGCACTGGAAGCTCTTGGAGCCAGCGGTCGTCTCCGCCTCCTGGCAGGTGTAGCCCTCAGGGCAGGGGGTCTCCAGATCGCAGGCCCCACCACAGAAGCTCCCGCCCTCGGGATAGGCAACGCAGGCGTTGGGCGCGTCGCCCGTGCAGCCCTCGTTCGTGTCACACGGCAGGCACAGGTGAGAGAAGTTGGACATGCAAACGTACTGGCCGTCTGCGCTCCCGCCGACCAGGCTACATGACCAACCATCGGGGCAGCTCTCGTCGCAGGTCTTCGAGCAGACCTTGTCGCCAAGATGCTGGGTGCAGATCCCCGAGTTGCAATCCTCCGGTCCGCCGCAGGGATCTTCGAAGCAGCCTGTGCCCGTCTCACAGGGGCCGGGCGCCGGCGCGTCCTCGGGTGGGCTCACATCAGGCTGCGCGATCTCCGAAGGGCTCATCACATCGGGCGTCAGCACCACGTCCCCAAGGGGGTCCGGGGCCTGGGTGTCTTGGCTCGACGCGACGTCTTGCTCCTCACCCTGAGCGATCAGCGCTCCGTCTTCACATCCGTTTAACGAGAGCACGAGACCCGCGGCCAGCAACCACCTTGCGACGCTTCTCATCTCTTCCCCCTGGACGTTCGGTCCGGCTCCATCAGCCGGAGTCAGTATTCTACCACCGCGCGTGATTCGACTCATCACGGGCGCTCAGTCCCAGAGATGGCAGTACTCCATGCCATATCCATTGCAGTAGGCAGGATCTGTGGAGCAGACCACATGACGGAATTGCGAGCACGAGCCGTAGCCCCCCTTGGTCCCGTAGCCTTCGCCACCTGACGTCGTGTAGAGATGGCAGTTGTGGCTCGGGTGACTGCTCGAGCCATTGCCTTGCCAGGTACCTCCTGGCTCGGGGTTGGGAGGACTCGCATTGTTGCCCGCGATATAAGCGGTCTGGCCAACCATGCTCGTACAGAAGCCGCCTCCCGCGTTGAAGTCGCCTTGGTAGGTGTCGTCGCTCACGTAAAACGAGCCATTCATGTGGAAGCTCGGACCGTTCGAGATGCAGCTGTTGTTGCAGCTGTCGTCGGGATTGTCGTTGCCGTCGTCGCACTCCTCACCGGGGTCGGTGACCCCGTCACCACAGCAGGGCTGGGGCACGTTCACGCAACCGTCCTCGGGATCGCAGGAGTCGGCGGTGCACGCGTTGCCATCGTCGCAGTCCACGTCGAGGTCACCCACGCAGTCACCCAGGTCGCACTGGGACTGTGTCGTGCACTCGTTCTCATCGTCACACTCCAGAGCATTGTCCTCGTGCTCGCATCCCTCGTCCGGATCGCAACCGTCGGTCGTGCACGGGTTCTGGTCGTCGCACTCGATGCTCTCGAGTCCGACGCAGGCGCCCTCCACACACTCGGATGCGCTGGTGCACGCGCTCTCGTCATCACAGGGACTCTGGTTGAACGCGTGAACGCATCCGTCTGCTGGATCGCACGAGTCATCGGTGCACACGTCGTCGTCGTCGCACGGCAGAGGCTCGTCTGAGGCGCAGACCCCCGCTGGGCCACACGTGTCGTTCACCGTGCACGCGTTGCTATCGTCGCAGTCACCTGCCTGGGGGGTGAACTTGCAGCCGCCCTCCACGCACGAGCCCGAGGTGCACGGGTTGTTGTCCTCGCAAGAGAGCGGCGCTCCGCCCACGCAGGCCCCAGCCTCACAGGTGTCGCCGGTCGTGCAGGGGTCACCATCCGAGCAGGGCACCTCGATCGGCGTGTGTACGCACCCCTCCAGGGGCTTGCACGCATCTGCCGTGCACGGGTTGCCGTCGTCGCAGTCGATGGTCCCCATGGCCACGCAGGTCCCCTGCCAGCACATGTCGAGGTTGGTGCACTCATTTCCGTCCTCGCACTCGGCCTCGTTGGCCGTGAAGACGCAGCCGACCTCCGGGTCGCAGCTGTCATCGGTGCAGCCGTTCTGGTCGTCGCACACGAGGGCGTCGCCGCTCACGCACTGCCCCTCTACGCACTGGTCGTTCAGGGTGCAGGGGTCGCCATCGCTGCAGCTCCCCTCGCTCGCCTCGTGGGCGCAGCCTCCGTCGGTCAGGCAGCTGTCAACCGTGCACGGGTTGCCGTCATCGCAGGCCACAGAGCCTGTCCCGACACATTGACCCTCAAGGCATGCGTCCATGACCGTGCAGTCATTGGAGTCGTCGCAGGCATCGGAGTTCGGCGTAAAGACGCAGCCGAGGACGACGTCGCAGGTGTCGGTCGTGCAGGGGTTGCCGTCATCGCAGGTCAGCGCGGCGCCTCCGGCCTGGCAGGCGTTGTCCGCGCAGGCGTCGCCGAGCGTGCACACGTCCCCGTCCTCACAGGGCAGGGCGTTTGGACTGTATACGCATCCCGCGATGGGGTCGCACGAGTCCGTGGTGCAGTCGTTGGAGTCGTCACAGCTCACGGGCGTGAGGGGCGCGCAGCCGCCCGCCGAGCAGACCGAGCTCTCCGTACACGCGTTGCCATCGTCGCACTCATCTTGATTGGGCGCGTGGACGCAGCCGGTCTCCGAGCAGGTGTCATCGGTGCATGGATTGCCGTCGTCACACTCAAGGGTCACGCTGCCCGCGCAGGTGCCCTCTGCGCACACGTCGCCTATGGTGCAGGGGTCGCCGTCGTCGCACAGGCTCGGCTGCGGCTCGTGGAGGCAGCCGCCTGCACCATCGCAGGAGTCGAGCGTGCATGGGTTGTCATCGGAGCAGTCCACGGGCATCCCGACGCAGACCCCTTCTTCGCAGTGATCCGCGGCGGTGCACGCGTCCCCATCGAGGCACTCACCGCCATCGATGGGCTCGTGCACGCAGCCGCCCTCGCCAGAGCAGGGGTCGGTTGTGCATGGGTTGCCGTCGTCACAGGTGTCTACGTCCGTCGTGCCGTCACAGTCGTCGTCGACCCCGTTGCAGACCTCGGGGCCCGGAACCTGGGCGTCGCACTCCAGGAGCCCGGAGGGATCGCAGACTCGCAGCCCGTGGCACACACCGTGCTCGTTCTCTCGGCTGCACGGAGTCGAGGCCCCACGGTCAATGGCGGTCGACGAGCAAGCGCAGGTGCCGCTGTCTGCGACGCACTGAAAGCTCTTGGCTCCCGAGGTGGTCTCGACGTTCTGGCATGAGTAGCCGCTCGGGCAGGGGCTCTCGACGTCGCAGGCGCCCCCGCAGAAGCTGGTGCCGTCTGCGTAGGAGACGCAGGCGGCTCCGGTGGCTCCGTCACAGCCCTCCGTCGTTGCGCACGGCAGGCACAGGTCGGCGAAGCTTGAGGTGCACACGTACTGACTATCGGCGCCAGTGGTCACCAGATCGCAGGTCCATCCGTCGGGGCAGTCCTGGGAGCAGGTCTTGGAGCAGACCTTCTCGCCCATGTGCTGGATGCAAATACCCGAATTGCAGTCCTCGGGCTCTCCGCAAGGATCCTCGAAGCAGCCCGTGCCCGTCTCACAGGGCTCGTCCAGCGCCGCGTCTTCGGAGGGCTGCCCGTCCGGCTGGGTGATCTCATTGGGTTCCGAGACATCCGGAGTCGGCACGAAACCACTGTCCGCGTCCGACGCGCTCGCGTCTGAACTGTTGGCGTCGATCTGCTCATCGCCGGTGGTCAGCGCGCCATCTTCACACGCGCTCAGTGTTGCGGTGCTGACGAGGATACACAGCGCCCAAACGATCCATCTCATGCCGTCCCCTTGCATCATGCGCCCGGAGGCGCCGTCTGCAAGACAATGTATCACTTCCAGCGGCTCGACTTAAGGCTGCGTGATGCGCCGGGATCGGCCGGCGGAATCGTGTCTTGAGAAGAGGTTTTCTACGGAAGCTCCGTCGCCTCTTCCTCGAGCACCTGACCCAGCCAGATCAGGGAGGCGTAGAGGCGCTCCGTGTACAGCTGCGAGGCGTGGTCTCCGGGATGGGCCTCGAAGGTCGCGCTCTGGTTGCCCAGGACCGACAAGAGCTCCAGGAAGAAGAGCTGAGATTGATCGGAGAGGCCTCGTTCATCGAGGGTTCCGCAGTCGATGAAGAAGTCGGTGTCCGCGGCGATCAGCTGCTCAGCGGACGCGGTCAGCGCGGCGAGCGGCTCATGGGCTTCCCAACGATCCCAGACCTCAGGCACGAGCGTGCCGTCCGCGAGCCAGGGCAGCTCGAAGCCGACATATTCTTCATCGAACGACGCTGGAGCCTCCGACTCTTCCGCGGCGAAGACGGGATACTGATTGTTGTTGGCCGGGTTCATGTCCACGTCGGTGACCAGATTGGCGCCGACGCCCGTCGAACCGCCCATGTCGAAGGTGCCGAACAGGCCGCGCCTTGGGCTCATGGCGCTCGCGAGCCCGATGGCCCGCGCGATGGCTGGGTGCTCGGGCCCCAAGAGGTCGAGGAGTCGGCCGTCCAGGGGGCTCTCTCCGTAGGTCTCGTCCCAGGCGTGTTTCACCTGGGACCACAGAGACCCGTCCACGTCCTCGCCGGCATAGCTGGAGGCCACGACGCCGTCCGGCTTCAGGAGGTCGCTTAGCGACAGGAGACTGGAGTGGAGCACCACGGCGCTGAACATGGGATGAGCAGCAGCGAGATGGGCCGCCCCAAAGCCGCCCATACCGTGGCCAAGTACGGCTCTTCCTGCCGGACTGTCGGGCGATGTGGCCGTGTTGTAGGTGGCCTCCACCTCATCCATGACCGCCTTGACGTAAGCCTGGTAAGAGCCGAAGCCCGGCGCTCCCGATTCGGTCTCGGAGTCCAGGAAGTACGAGCCATAGCCGAGGCTCATCCCGTTGATTCCCACGACGATAAGGGGCGGTACGCTGCCCGACTGGATCAAGGTCTCCAGGACCTGTGGCAACGTGTTTGTAGGCACCTGGCCGAGGGTCTCCCCGCCAAAGAGGCTCTCGTTGTCTCCCCCGACGTCGTGGAGGACATAGAGCACCGGATACCCGACGGGCGCGTCGTTGTAGTATCCCGGCGGCGTGTACACCGTGTACTTCGGGAGATAGGTCGCTCCGGTCTCCCATGAGGCCACCTGGGGCTGCTCCCCGCCGATGAGGGCACCACTGTCTGCGGAAACGGTCAGTTCCTCGACGGCGCTCTCAGGGGGAGCTGGTGGCACAAGGACCTCGTCGATGATGTAGATGATTCCATCGAGCGCCCAGTGCTCAGCCTCGACGATCTTGGCCCCCGAACCGACGATGTACATATCCCCCTGCTCGTCCTCAGCGAACTCAAGGGGGGTCCCAGCCGTCGTCCAGTACACCTCGCCCGGGATCAACTCGTGGAGCTCCCGCTCCCCTTGCAGCATGTGGTGCCCGATCAAGGTGGCCTGCTCCGCGTCGCCCAGCTGCCCGTTCTCCAGGAGGAACGCCGACAGCGCTACGCTCGAGGGTGCGAACAGCGTCATGCGCTCACTGGCGACCAGACCGCCAGGAGGCAGCTCAGCCATCGACAGACCCTCGAGCATCCCGGCGGTCTCCATGAGCAGATGCATGGACGCCAGCGGGGGATAGCTGCTCAGCTCCTCGGCGATGGTTCCTGGAGGCGTCAAGGTGCACATGCCGTTCACGTTGGTCTGCACGCTCGGCTGCATGTAGGCGACGTAGCTCCCGTCCTCTTCAGGTGGCAGCCCCGCGCCGACCGTGCAGTCCCCCCAGGGGTGCTCAAACCAGACGCGGTAGGTGCCTGGCTCCATGTCACACGTCCAGAAGAGTCCGCTCGCCGAGAGCTCATCTCCATCGGAGGACAGGTCCGGCAGGCTGTTCTTTCCGTGATAGATCACAGGCTCAACGTTCTCTCCCGTGTCCTCACGCTGAATGTAGGCCCGGCCGCGGTCGAGCCACTTCCCCTGAAAGAACGTGTCTGTGTTGTAGGCCGTGTCATAGATGCGCCCACCCCAGAGCGCTCTGTCATAGGTGTCCCAGTCGTCCACGGGTGGACAGATCCCCGCGGCCACGGTCGGTCCATAGAAGTAGGCTTGAGCGAACTCTTCGGGCGACATACGAGAGTAGTAGGTCGTCCCGTATGAGATGCCGAGGACCACTTGAACGGTGAAGAACCCCTCCTTGGAGATCTCGATGTACCGGACGCTGTTCGAGGGAACCCCCGACAAGGTGTAATCCCCCCCGGCGTCCGTAAACGCGCAGAGCTCATCGCTGGTCGCGCCGGTGGACGAGATGCTCTGCAGGCAGATGGCGGCCTCCGCGATCGGCTCACCCGTAAAGACGTTCGTGACGTGCCCGATGACGCTTGAGGTCTCGGGCGGCGAGACGTCACAGATGGCGGTAATGCGCGTGTCCACGCCGGGCGCGATGAACACCGGGAATTGACCCTGCTCGTCCGCCTCGACCCCATATCCGGGACTACAGTCGCCCCAGGGGTGGGTCAACCGGGCCTGATAGGTTCCGGTCGGGAGCCTGAGATAAGCGGCCTCTCCTGCGGTGAAGGTCGCGGGAGCCGTCCCTGAATGAGCACCGTCTCCAGTCGCGTAGAAGGGGCCGAGGCCAGCGGCGGGCGTGAGCAAGAAGCTGACACCTGAGAGCGGATCTTCACCACCGGAGTCCGGCCCGCCCTTATAAGCGATCAGAAATGCGGAGCCCATCTGGCTGTCGTCCTCGATGGGTGGCAAGGAGATAAGCGTCTCGGCCTCTTTTCGCAGCCGAATCTCAACGGACGCGCCTTCCTTGCCCGGTATCACCGGCGTTCTTGTGTCCCAGTAGCCCGTCGCCTGGGTCGTGACGACCTGTTCGACGCCCGCCTCGGCTCCCTCCAGCTCGAAGTTGCCATCAGCGTTCGAGAAGGTGCACTTCGATGATGACCCACCCTCGAGACAGATCTGGACCCCGGAGATGGTGTCAGGGAGCTCGAAGTCGCGCACAGAACCCTGGATTGAGGTCTCATTGGACTCAACGACCACGCACTCAAAGAGCACAAAAGACACGTGGTCAGGAACGACCTGGACGTTCAGCGAACCGGAGGCGATGCCCAGACTCGGGGCGCAGGCTCCATCCGGATGCGTCGCCACCAGCGCATGGCTCCCCTCGCTCGTGCCGATGAACAGCGCATATCCGTCAAGGGTACTGGCCTCTGCTGAGGCTTCACCTCCCGACTCAAGTCCGTAAACCGGGGACGCCGCGGTCTGGCCGATCATCGAGACCTCAACCCCTTTGAGCGGGCTCATCTCTCCCGCCTCGTCCTGGGTCACGAATCTCGTCAGTACGCCCATCGCTCCATCGGCTTCGCTGGTCTCCAGCAAGGTCATCCACAGGGACTCTGAGATGGTCGGGAGCTCGGCTGCACCGCTGAACTCAGCGCTCAGCCAGGC